>CAZIDA010000120.1:0-8276 GCA_964537865.1 uncultured Acidobacteriota bacterium | reverse complement strand
ACTATGAAATGATGACCATGAAGAATAGCGACGAACCATGATCCGCGGCGCACAAACCGCCGCGCGTCCAGGGGCAGGAAAATGAACTGATCGGGTAGCCGCGAGGCTCTGTCCGCCGCAGGCGGAAGCATCCCAGGTCACCTACCGATCCCGTAAAAACTCCGCGCTATTGGCGAAGTCCGGGATTCGCCAAAAGCGGGCGAATCCCGGCTACCCAGACACCTAAGGACGGCCATCTTCAACGCATACACTTTCCAGGGGAGCTGGTTTCAGCCGCTCGAACCAGTTGAGCTGCTCGCTCAAACGGGTGACTTCGCCGACGACGATGATCAGGGGCGTCTTCAATTGCGCCTTCGTTGCTTCCGCCGCAATGTTATTCAGCGCGCCGAGAACAGTCTTTTGATCGACGCAGGTGGCCTGGCTGATCACGGCCACCGGTCTCGTCGCCGGAAGACCCGCATCCATGAGCGCGTCGGCAATCTCTTTGAGAAACGATCCGCCCATGAAGATGACGAGCGTGTCGACGCAAGTCGCCACGGCCTTCCATCCCAGCTCCGGCGACTCGCTGCAGCGAGACGCATGCGCGGTGACGAAAGCCAAGGAGGACGAAATGCCGCGATGCGTCAGTGGAATGCCCGCATAACAGGCGGCGCCGCTGGCGGAGGACACGCCCGGAATGATTTCGAAATCGACGCCGGCCTGGACGCACGCCAACGCCTCTTCACCGGCCCGCCCATAGATGACCGGATCGCCGCCTTTCAACCGCACCACGGTTCGGCCCTGGCGCGCTTTCTCCACCATCAACCGGCTGATCTCCTCCTGCTTCATGGAATGACGCCCACAACGCTTCCCCACAAAAATCCGTTCCGCGATGGGAGACGATTCATCCAGAAGTTTCGTGCTGATTAATGCATCGTATAAGACCACGTCGGCCAAACGCAGCGCCTGAAGCCCTCGCAGGGTAATCAAGTCGTCGGCCCCTGGGCCGGCGCCGACAATATAAACTTTGCCGTTTGTTTGTGAAGTGTCGTTCATTTTTTTAACGCCCTTTCTAAAAACTCCGCCAACCATTCTTTCTGTTTTTCCAAATCACCGGGGAACAGGACCTTGAGTTGGGAGCGCAGATGGCCCATGGCGGCCGTCAATGCCTCCATTTCTTTCGGAAGCGCTTCCTCCAACCACTGCCGAATGCGCCCCGCCAACAACGGGCTCTGACCATGGGTGGAAATGGCGATCTTCAGGTCGCCGCGCTCCACCACCGCCGGCGTGTAGAAACTGCACAGCGCCGGAGCGTCTACTACGTTGCAGAGAATGCCCTGGCGTCCGGCCTCCTCGGCCAAAGCCCGCTGCACGGAAGCATCGTCGGTTGCGCCGATCACAATGAAATAATCTAAAGTGATGTCGCTTCGTTCAAAAGTCCGGCGAACGATTTCAAGACGCGCTTTCTCGCCGAGCGCCTCCAACTCCGCTTGCACGTCCGGCGCAATGAGGGTCACGTGCGCGCCGGCGTCGAGCAACTGCTTCGCGCGAACCGCGGCCATCGATCCTCCGCCGACCACCAAAGCGCGACGATCTTTCAAGCGCACGAAAATGGGAAACAACTCGTTCACCAGCCCATCGATCCTTTCTTTCGAACGTTCCGAAGCAAATTCTGGCGGGCCTACGTGTCGCCGAATTCGGGAAAGCGATGAAGGTCAACCTTCACCGCATTCACGCCCTCCACGGTCTTGGCGGTCAACTCGATATCTCGATCGCCCGGTCCCGCCTGCCTGACCAAAACCCCTCCCGCCATTTCCCCGAACACCTGCACATTTCCGTCATCTGCCCGCACGTCGAAATTCACAGCGCGCCATTCTTTATTGGAAGCCAGGGCCACCTTGACACGGCACGCCAAAGCAAAATCGCGCAACTTCTTCTTCACCGCTTCGGTAGTGGCGTACGCAGGAAGTCGCACGACCTCGGAGATCATGGCGCAGGCCGTCGGAATGGTGACGTTTCTCAAGTTGATGACGAAGTCGTAGTTTCGCGGGTCGCGCCAATCCACGCCGTAAACGAACTTGGTCCACCGGACTCTCTCTTGATCCGACGTCCGGATGGAATCCCGCGCGGATTCAAAGTCCAAGTGTTTGCGCTGCATCTCCGCTTGGATTCTTGACGCCATTGGCGCGATAAGCCTCACGCGCAGAACGTTGGGAATATTCTTCAGCAACAAGTGGCCGGCGTGACCGTGGTAGACCAAGTCGCCGGAAACGCACGCGTCCGCCAGGGCCGACTGCAGCGCCACCAAATAAACTCGGCGGTCTGATGTCATGCGCTCCCAAAATCCGGCGCTCCTTTCAATTTTTCCTCGCAACATCGCTTCCGGCACATTCAATTTGGCCGCGGCCTGAACGAGAATCTCGCGAGCCAGCGAGGGGTAGGCGAGAGTTTTCGCCAAGCACTCGGCAAATTCCATCCCGCCGCTCATCGATCCCCGCGATATTGTTATAATCGCCATGGATGGTTTTTCCTCCGTCCTGCTTTCTTGCAGCAGACTCTATGGGTTGAGGACAATCCAACGGGAGGCCTCGAGATTGGTCCTTGGCGTGACTCTCGACCCCACTTTGAAGCGCAGATCGGAAAACCCAAGGAAGATATTCTCAAGCGCCTTCACAAAAGTCAAAGCTCGCCGCTCACACCATGAGATCAGCCGTAGTGTCCCATGAGACTGTAAAGCAGTATGGCAAAAACAATCAGGGTCACAACGACGTACAGGTAGTCCCTTTGAGCAGCAAAAGCAAAGACTGAAAAAAGGACGCGGGCAATCGGAGTCGCAATCAGCACCAGAAGCCCGAACTGGATGATGGCCCGCCATCGAAGGAGGGGGAGGTCATGGAGGACACCCGTCACGGTGCGCAAGTCCTCACGCTCTCCATTGAAAAGGCGATAGTGCGTCGCGGGTTCCCCATCATGGATCAAGTACATCGCGCCACCAAACATAACCAACACGGCGGCGAGAATGACCCCAAATTGCAATAGGCGTCCAATGATCAATTCCGTGCGCTTCTCGTCCCACTTCGGTTTCGCCGGACGGACGCCGGAAACCGATGGCCCTTCGGATTCGATAAGTTTCTCTTCTTCAAGGGTTGGCATATCAGAATCCTCCCATTACGCCGTGATAAATCATTTCGAGCGCCAGAATGGCCACGACGATTCCAAAAATGACTCGGAGCAGGGGAACTGCCGCTTTCACCAAGAGGCGCGTGCCCAGAGTGGCCCCCAGAAGCACACCCAACATCACGGGCATGGCCAGACCGGGATGAATGTACCCGCGATGCAAATAGATTCCGGCGCTGGCGGCCGCCGTGACCCCGATCATGAAGTTACTGGTCGTGGTCGACACCTTGAAAGGGAGCCGCATGGCCCCGTCCATTCCAATCACTTTCAAAGCTCCGGAGCCAATGCCCAGCAAGCCGGAAAGAATGCCCGCGGTAAACATGACGCCGAAGCCCGGTAGAACGTTATGAACTGTGTAGTAGCAAGGCCCCCCCAGGGCGGGATAACTCGAATTCAATTTCAGCTTTGCGGCAAGAGGACTTCCAGGAGAGCTGTCCATCCGATCTTGTCTCGGTCTCCCCGACATATAGGCGGAGAGAAGCAGAACAACGCCGAAAATGATGGCGATGGCCGAGGGATGAATCCTCATGGCCAGGATCGCGCCGGCCACTGCTCCCATCGTAGTGGCGATTTCGAGAAACATGCCGATACGAATATTGGAGAATCCTTCGCGCACATAGGCCGCCGCGGCTCCCGAAGAAGTCGCAATCACCGACACGAGCGTGGCCCCAATGGCATACTGAATCTTGATGCCAAAAAGCAACGTCAGAACCGGAGTAATCACGATGCCACCGCCCAAGCCCGTCAACGAACCCAAAAATCCAGCCAGGATCGAGATCAAAAAAACCATTAACAAGAATCCCTCAATACTCCAATGCATTTCTTCCGACCTCCAAAAGCCTCCCTCGTTTCTGCACTCGAATGGAAACGTGGTTACAGGCACCATCCTTTATCAGTCTTGTTCTCTCAAAGTGGGCAGCGCGGCATTTTTGTCCTCCCTCCGCTTAGGGTTTCATGGCCCTTTTTATCCTCCTCCAAAGTTCTTCCGGCAACGGCTCATGGCCATCAAAGTTTCCCGGTGATTCCGCTATAAATCATCTCGAGCGCCATCGCCAGAATGACAAAACTGAAGAACACTCGCAGCCGTTTGGTGTTGAGTCTGGGCAGAAATCTTGCGCCCACAAACGATCCCACGAAGACGCCCAGCATGACGGGCATGGTCAATCCGGGGTCGATGAATCCTTTAGAAAAATAAACGCCGGCGCTGGCCGCCGCCGTAATGCCGATCATGAAGTTGCTGGTGGTGGTGGAAACTTTGTAGGGCAGACGCATCACTTGATCCATGGCCAGTACCTTCACCGCGCCCGATCCGATTCCCAAAAGTCCGGAGAGCGTTCCGGCCACAAGCATCAGCCAAAACCCACCCATGACATGAAAGAGGTGGTAAGGCTTCCAGCCGCCCGGCGCCGGATAACTGCTTTCCATGTGAAGACGCACGGCCAGAGGATCGGAGGGACGATTCACTTCCCTTTCCTCTTGCCGGCGAAAAGAGAGGTAGGCCGAGTACAGCAATACCAGACCAAAGATCACGGCAATAAGGTCGGCGTGGAGATGCGCGGCGACGACAGCGCCCACCAAGGCGCCCGCGGTGGCGGCCACCTGCAAAAACATGCCGACACGCAGATTCGTGTATCCTTCCCGGATGAACGCGGCCGCGGCGCCGGAAGACGTGGCAATCACCGAAATCAGCGACGCCCCCACCGCGTAACGCAGATGGACGTGAAACCCCAACACCAGCATGGGAACCAAGAGGACTCCGCCGCCCAATCCCGTGAGGGAGCCGATGAGGCCGGCCAAAAGAGAACCGACGAGCAAGAAAAGAGTGAATACCGAGACAATCATTTTTATCTTCCCTCAAAAAACAAGCGGAAACGACTTCCAGCCGCCTTGGAAGAGTCCCGTTCAGAATGCGGAATCCGGCTCCACCTGGAACCCGGTTCAACCTCAGGCTTTGGAGAGTTCGGCGACGGCCTGAAGATTGACGACCACCTCCTTCACGCCGTCCACCGCTTTCACAAGCCGTTCGATTTCCCGGCCGCTGGGCCCACATCTTTGCGTCAAGACTCCCTGGGGCGAAGCCTCTTCAAGGATTTCCACCTTTCCGTCGTTTGCACGAACTTCAAATTTGATTTTCGGGAAATCCGTCTTCTGCGCCAGGGCTACTCGGACGCGACAAGCCAACGCGAAATCGCGCAGCCGCTTTTTCACATCCTCCGTCACCGCATACGCCGGAAGCTTCATGGTCCGGGCCACCATGACGCATGCCGTCTCCAAGGTGACATCTCGAAGGTTGATCACAAGGTCGTAATTGGAAGGATCTTTCCAGTCGACTCCATACACGAACTTGGTCCACTGAATCCTTTCTTGATCGATGAACCGGATGTAATCTCGCGCCGCTTCAAAGCTCAGTCCTTGACGTTCCATGACCGCGCGGATTCTTACGGCCATGGGCGCGATCAACCGCACGCGCAGGACGCACGGAATATCCTTCAAGAGAAGATGTCCGGCGTGACCGTGATAGACCAAATTGCCGCTCTCGCCGGCGTCCGCCAGGGCCGACTGCAGGGCCAGCAGATAAAGTCGCCGCTCCTTGTTCAGGTGTTCCCAAAAGCGCGCGCCTCCGCTTTGAATGCTGGTGCGCAATGTTTCTTCCGGAACACCGATTTTTTCCGACGCGTGAACCAGGATTTCCCGCGAAAGACAGGGATACTTCAGCTTGGCCGCCAGACACTCCGCAAACGCCGCTCCCCCACTCATCGAGCCTCGAGAAACTGTGACGATAGCCATACCATCGCCTCCTTCGGTTAATTCTCCCCGATGCCGCGCGACGCCGATCCATTCGGATTCGGCCCGCGGTCACCGCTCAAACGCCAACCCGTAGACCAACATGGCCAGGACCAAGGCGCTGATCGCGATAAACACACGGTCACGCGCGACTGCGAATAGAACCCCGGTGAGCGCGACCCGAATAATCTGCAGAACCACCAACAACAACAAGCCCATCTGAATGATCCCTCGCCCGGAGAAAGTCGTCATGTCGCCCAGAATGCCTCCCACGGTACAGAGGTCAGAACGCTCGCCTCGAAAAACCCGGTAATGAACTTGCGTGTTGCCGTGACGAACCATGTAAATCGCGCCGCCGAAAAGGACAATCGCGGCGGAGACGAGAACTCCCAGCAAAAGCACCATGCCCAAAAGTCTCTCCATCCGAGACGCAATCATGACCCGCTCCTCTCATCCGTTTCCAAGAACATCTTCATTCCTTTCACCGGCGCCTCCGCAGACACAATCCGAAAACCGGCTCGCCGGATCCGGAGATCACAGGATTCGATCCAGCCCGGCGTCCCATCGCAGCACCTTGTTCAAATCGCGATCCTGCATGTGGGCGCGGCGATATCCTCGCAAGCCGTAAATCACCAAGATGGCGCTGCCCGCGACGAGCGCCCCGTCGAAAAGACTCCACCGGGACAGTCCGAAGTATCGAAACATGGTCAGACCGACGGTCAAAAAGGCCAAGCCGGTTCGAATGACGGCCAAGTAGGTTCGGCCGCGAGCCAGCTCCGTGCGTTGCAGCGACAAGCGCGTGCGTGTCACGGCGCGCAAGGTTCGCTCATGCGCCAGATCGTTTCTCTTTTGCGCCAGCGTAGTGCGTTCCTGAGAAAGATCGGTGCGCTGCTCCGCCAGCGTATTGCGCTGCTGGGCGAGAGTGGTTCGCGCGTCCGCCAGCTTGGTGCGTTGTTGCGCCAACTCCGTGCGGTGCAGGGCCAGGTCGGTGCGCTGCTCGGCCATGTGGCCGCGTTCCCGCGCGAGGTCGGTGCGAATGTTCGCCAACTCGGTGCTGCGCGTGGAAAGGTGCGTTTGCGCGCGGGTCAGCGAAGTTCTCTCGCGCGCCATGGCGGTTTGATCTTCCGTGTCTTGCGCCATGGAAGATGAGAACTGCAGCATGTTGGCCGTGGTCGCGGTTTGCCGCTTGGCCAATTCGGTCTGCTCCCGAATCAGTTCTACCTGCTTTTCTCCGGCTCCGCTCACTTTTTCCAGGGAGGCTTTGATTCCCTCCAGTGCGTCCAATTGTTGTGATTCAATTGCCAGTTGGCTCATCTCAAACCTCCTTTGATCGAACCGCCTCGAAAATAGCTTTGGTAGCCGGGATTTGCCGCATCATTGGCGAATCCCGGACTGTCAGAACCTCCGGGAT
This sequence comes from uncultured Acidobacteriota bacterium, assembly GCA_964537865.1. Lineage (GTDB taxonomy): Bacteria > Acidobacteriota > Terriglobia > JAIQFV01 > JAIQFV01 > CAZIDA01. The sequence goes on along the minus strand of CAZIDA010000120.1, from coordinate 925 downwards.
GCTCTAAACTGCGGAGCATCCCGGCTACCAGATTCTTGATCGAACCCCCTCGTTGATTAAGCGAGTATGTCGAACGGCGCAGCGAATCCTTCCACATATTGAACTTCGGTCACGCCCGGCACCGCTCCCGCGATGTTCAACACGAGGGAGCGTTCCGCGACATCCAGATAAGGACCATCCAAAGAGATGCGGCCCGCATCAGCCGTGGCGGCAATCTCCAGTCCGCCGGTTTTGGGATGAGTCACGAGGGCCGCCAACACAAGTGCGGCGAGATAGCGGTTCTTGAGCGCCGCCAGCGACTCGGGAGTGGACTTGAATTCGTCCAGCTTCGCCATGTTCAAAAGAATGTCGCACGCCGAAGAAAAAGAAATTCGTTCCAAGTTGAGACACAGATCGAACTGCTCGGGATCGCGTAGACTCTTGCCGTACATGAAACGAGTCCAGCGGCTTCGCTCGTCATCGACCTGACGAATGCGCTCCAGCGCTTCTTCTTCGGTGAGGTGCTCTCGATCCCTCATCAACCGGACGCGCAATCCAAGCGGCGCCAGGATTCGAACGCGAAGGGCATGCGAAACGCCGGGGAGCAGCAGATGTCCGGAATAGCCGAAGTAGGCCACGTCGCCGTGCAGCACAAATTCCAGGAGCGCCAGTTGAGTCAAAATTTTGTAAGGCCGCCGCAAGGCGCTGAACTTGCCGTAATCGCGCGTGGCTTTCTGAATACTCTCCGTCATGCGAGTGGCAATTTCGCCGTGCGAGTTGACCGACGCAATCAGATCCTCCCGCGTCAGACACTTCCATCCGGCCGCCTTGGAGAGGCACTGGCTGATCAGTTGCCCTCCCGAGAAAGAGCCTCTTGAAATAAGGATGAGCGCCATCGTCTTCCATCTCCCCGGCGATCGTTCGTTCCGAGCGTCGCCAAGCATCG
>CAZIDA010000119.1:0-8280 GCA_964537865.1 uncultured Acidobacteriota bacterium | reverse complement strand
TCGCGCCTTGAGGGCGGGTCCAGTCGCTGCCGGATGGAAAATATTTTTCCAAACACGACAAGAGAATGTCGCGCCGCTCCGCATAGGCGGATCGCGCGCGCTTCAATGATTTTTCCAGCAAACCTTCTTGCGCATACTCGAAGAGCGCCGCCTGCGGCAGGAGGCTGGTATGAATATCGAGCGATTCCTTGGCGGCGGTGGCGCATTCGATGACCGCCGGGGCCGCGGCCATCCAACCGACGCGCAATCCCGGAAACCCCACTTTCGAAAAGCTGTTCAAGTAAATGACGATTCCCTGCTCATCAAGGGATTTGAGGGAGGGAAGAACCGCGCCGGAATGCGAGAGTTCGCCGTAAATGTCGTCCTCCACAATCGGCACTCGGTACTTGACGGCGAGGCTCACCAATTTGCGCCGCGCCGCCAGATCCATTGAGATGCCGGTGGGATTGTGAAACGACGGCGTCACGTAAAGCAGCTTCGCCGGATGTCGCGCCAAGACGTCCTCCAGCACCATCAAATCCAATCCGTTTCCATTCACGGGAACGGGAATGCGGCGAATGTCCGGCGAATCGAAAACGCTCAGCGCGCCCGGATAAGTCGGATTTTCGAGAACGATGGTGTCGCCCGCGCGGAGCAGAATTCGCCGAACCAGATCCAGTCCTTGCTGAACACCGGATGTAATCAGCAGCTCGCTTTCTTTGAGCCGCACGCCGCGGCGCGCCATCCGGTCGAGCAGATACTCTCGCAACGGCGGATAGCCGGAGGTGTCGCCGAGTTGCAGCAAGGTGCGTCCTTCCCGCCGAAAGGCCCGATCCATGGCGCGCTTCAAATCCTCGTCGGAAAACAATTCCGGCGCGGGCAACGCGTACACGAAGGAAATCAAATTCTTCGATCGCTTCTGAACCAGCATGTCTTGCAGCCGGCCGCCTTTCAACTCCGACGTCAACAGACTATTCCAAAGCAGTGGTGAGAACGGCGGGGGCAGAGCGGCCGTGCGAGGCGGTGCCACGCTGGGGGGCGGGCTGGCGACAAAGGTTCCCCTTCCCACATGCGCGGTGATCCATCCGTCCGCCATCAATTCATCGTACGCGTTACTGGCCGTGGTCCGGTGCACGCTCAACTGCCGGGCCAACTCCCGGCTGGGAGGCAAACGTTCTCCCGGCTTGAGCGCGCCCGCGCCAATTTGCGTCCGGACTTGTTCCACAATCTGCACGTACAGCGGCGTATGACTCTGACGATCCAGTGAGAGAAGCATGGGATTGAACCTCCTCACATTGGTCTTTAGTACCAGGCCATTTTAATATTGATTTTCGGCGAGTAAAGAGCCAATTTTATTTTGCACCGGCCAATTGTAAGACGCGGGGGAATGGAAGGCCGCCTCAGGAGTTGGTCAGTTGGCCGCAGTACAGCAGCGTGTCGTATTCCAAGGTCACACGCCCAGCGGTTTGGTAAGTTTCAAAGAGGGCATGGAGCGCTTTCAGCAGGGCGGGATAACGAGGATCGCCTTCCGGAGGAATGTAGGAGGCCGAGAGCACGCGTCCCTTCAACCCATCGAAATCAAACGTCTGAAAATTGTCGAATCGCTGGAAATTCACCGGCCTCGGTTTGAAGAAGTCGCTCATGCGCTCCTCGTTCGGATAACTTTCGCTGACCGATTGATAATCGGTCCCATATCTCTGCAGGAACTCTTCGTAGGCTCGATGGAAAGGATTGGAAGCGATTCGCCGGTCGTTCCACGTGACGGCCACCCAACCGTGAGGCCTGAGGATGCGGGCAAACTCCAGCTTCGTGCGGTCCGCGTCGAACCAATGAAAAGCTTGGCCGGTGGTGATCCAATCCACGCTCCCCTCCGGCAGCGAAGTGGCCTCCGCGGTTCCGTCGACGCCGTGAAAGCCCGGATAATTTCGGAGCAACTGTTCCGCCGCGGTTCTCATTTCGCGATTGGGTTCCACGGCATAGACCGTGTTCCCGTTCTTCAAAAACAGTTCCGTCAAAATTCCCGTGCCCGCGCCGATGTCGGCGACAATGGAATTCGGCGTCAATCCGCATTCGTCTCGAAGATATTCCGTCAACGCCGCGGGGTAATGCGGTCGATACTTGATGTAATTCTCGACGCGATTCGAAAACCGCATGGTGGAATCATGGATCATTCTGAAGTCACCCTTTGCTGAATTTCCAACTCTGCCCAACCCGAAATTGGCCTGGGCCAAAGCTCCGTGAAGTCAGCGCTTCCACTTCCCCGGACATTCAAGGCCTTGTCTTCTTGACGATGAAATCGCCTTTTCGTTCACCCTTCACGATGGACCAGCCCGGATTCAATTCCAGCATCCATCCATCGCCGTGTATCGGTTGCAGCGCCAGATTCTCCGGCGCAGAACCTTGGATGTGATCAAAGCTCGGACTCATGAGCGCGCCTTGCGACACCTTCAAAATGCCGCACACGTCGACCACGCGAATGGTGGGATAGACGGTGCCGTAGGTTCCCAACGGCTGCAGCGTGGTGGGATTGAACTCCATCTTCATTTTGTAAAGCGGGATGACGAGCACCGGACCTTCAACCAAGCGCGCCCGATACGCCGCCAACTTTTCCGTTTGCTTCTGGGCGCGCGCCGCTTCCCGATCGCGCAGTGCTTCTTCTCCGTAACGCTTGGCGGCGAGTTAGGCGGCCGTCTTCAAATTTTCTGCCAGATCGATAGAATAAGCCTTGGAAAGCAGGACGCCCAAATCTTTTTTCTCATTCAAGTTCTTTCGCCAATCGACTCCCACATCATCCATCAGCAGTCCATACGCCGGACCCGAAGCATAAGCAAAAGACCGGACCAAAGTGTCGTCGTTCGCTGCCGTCTTGAGCTTCTGAGCGCAGTACTGATCCAAGTCGGGCCGGCCGCTCAGTTTGACACCGGTGTATTCTGCCAAACCCTCATGCATCTCCAAGGCCCATTCTTCCGAAGCGGCGTCGGGAAAAAGTGGGCGGCGATAGAGACGAAAGATCAAAGCGTCGCGAATGGCGGTCCTTCGCGCCGGACCTTCTTTCGTGAGCGCCCGCGCCAACGCGCGCCACTCGAGCTGCAGCCACAATCGACCCTCATTCGTATCCAAATGATTGTTGGGAGGGCCGGCGCTGGACAAGCCCAGTTTTCCCTGCACTCGATGCCACAGCTCGTGCATCATGAGTTGGTCGCGGTCGAATTGGTCTTGGGGGCGCGGCCAAAGAATCATCGTCCAATGGACACCGGCCCACTCCATCGATGTGTTGGCCGTGGTCACGTCGGCCGGCAGCACGCCGACAAAAACTTCCCCGGACTTTTTCAACCGGCCTTCGGAATCTTCTTGACTGGCAGCGACGCGACGGGTCGCGCGATTGACGAAGAGCATCGGCCCGCACAACGAGATTCCCCACAACTTTCCGTCATCCTGCTTGCAGATGCGATCGGCTTCTTGAAAATATCGCGCCGCTAAATCCAGATCGATCGGCGCATTCTCCGCCGCGGCGCTCACGCCGGGAGGGATTACGCCCAGCGTCATCGCCAGTACAAAGATAAGGATGATGGGCAAGGATGATGGGCAAGTCTTGCCAAATGGGGTCGTATCGAGTAGGATGTCCCGTCGATTACAAGCGTGGGCCTGTAGCTCAGTTTGGGAGAGCGCATGACTGGCAGTCATGAGGTCGTGGGTTCGATCCCCATCAGGTCCACCATTTCAAACAAACTCCAAACTCCAAATTCCAAGTAACCAAATCCAAACATCCAGAAAGAGAAGCGCTTTCGGGAGGCGGTAGAGCGCTGCGATAGCTTTGGATAGGTCTGGGCCCCAGAAGGTCGTGCAGTTTTGCTTCTGTGCTATACTGCCGTCCTTTGAGTTGCCGCCAAAATGAGAAATTGTTGTGAGCTTGGCGCTGATGGCGCAGCCAGCCCTGGCTGGAATTGTTTCCCAGCGCGAGCACCGGACCCATCTATCCGATTACGAACGTTTTTTTGCGGCGCTTAGCGAAACCGAAGGGACAACCGCATCGTCTTAAGGAAATTGCACGTCTCGATTGACAAGTGAGAGAGTGGATGCGCCGTTGTGGCGCTCATTTGTGAATCGTCGCCTCAGGAAACCTCGTTCATCCACCCACCGAAACAGGTTTGGCCTGAAGGGCCTTCAGGACCACGCGAGGTGAAGATTTAATGTTGCAGTTACGCGGCGGCGCTGAAGTGGAAAACGGGATCGTTTCTTGACGAGAAACCGTCGAAGCATCCGCCTTTTGAAATACGCAAGCGACGGGCGCGAGGGCGCGGAGTTCACCGGATCAATCGGCGCTGTCGCCCTTTGAATTCAGCAGCAGAAGGATGAGGAATTCCCGATGTGGATCGTTCGACTGGCATTACGTCGGCCCTACACGTTTGTCGTGGTCGCCATTCTCCTCTTGATCTTGGGGCCGCTGGCGATTTTGCGAACGCCCACCGACATCTTCCCGAACATCAACATTCCGGTAGTCAGCGCGCTGTGGAATTACACGGGCATGGATTCCGAGCAGATGTCGCGGCGGATCGTCTATAACTACGAGCGCGCCCTGACCACCACCGTCAACAACATCGAGCACATCGAATCGCAATCGTTGAACGGCACGGCCGTCGTCAAAATTTTCTTTCAGCCCAACGTGGATATCGCCAATGCCGTGGCCCAAGTCACCGCCATCTCGCAAACGGTGGTGCGCGGCATGCCGCCCGGAACCAATCCGCCGCTGATCATTCAGTACAATGCCTCCACGGTGCCCATCCTGCAATTGGCCCTGTCGGGGCAAGGGCTCTCCGAACAGCAGTTGTTCGACATGGCCGTCAATTTCATCCGCACGTCGCTGGTGACCATTCCCGGCGTGGCCATGCCGTTTCCTTATGGAGGAAAGCAGCGCCCCAGGTGGAGGTGGACCTCAACACCGCGGCGCTGCAGGCGAACCAACTTTCTCCCAGCGATGTCGTCAATGCCGTGGCGGCGCAGAACCTGATCATCCCGGCGGGCACGGCCAAGATCGGCGGATACGAGTATCAAGTGGATATGAACTCGGCGCCGAAGACGATTCAGGAATTGAACCATCTGCCCATCCGGAGCGTCAACGGCTCCACGATTTATATTCACGACGTGGCCAACGTGCGCGACGGCAATCCGCCGCAAACCAACATCGTGCGCGTCGACGGACAACGCTCCGTCCTGATGGTGGCGCTCAAGAATGGAAGCGCCTCGACGCTTTCCGTCGTCTCCGCGATCAAGAAAAAGTTGCCCGGGATTCAGGCCGGACTTCCGCCGCAGCTCAAGATTCTTCCGCTCTCCGATCAATCGATTTTCGTTCGCGCCTCCATCGACGGCGTCGTGCGCGAAGCGGTCATCGCCGCCTGTCTGACCGCGCTGATGATCCTGGTTTTTTTGGGAAGCTGGCGGAGCACGCTCATCATCGCCGTCTCCATTCCGCTGTCGATTCTGACGTCGCTCATCGTGTTAAGCGCCCTCGGAGAAACCATCAACATCATGACGCTGGGAGGGTTGGCGCTGGCGGTGGGAATTTTGGTGGATGACGCCACGGTGGCCATCGAGAACATCGATCGGAATCTCGATCAGCGAAAAGAGTTGGAGGAAGCCATCCTCGACGGCTCCCAGCAGATTGCCGTGCCCGCTTTTGTGTCGACCCTGTCCATCTGCATCGTCTTCGTTCCCATGTTTTTTCTGACGGGCGTGGCGCGCTATCTGTTCGTTCCGTTGGCGGAAGCCGTGGTGTTCGCGATGTTGGCGTCGTATTTTTTGTCGCGAACGCTCGTGCCGACGATGGCCAAATATCTGCTGGTGGCCCAGACGGAAGAGGAAGCCCACGCCCGCGCCGCTCAATCGCGCAATCCGCTCGTGCGGTTGCAGCCCTTGTTCGAGCGCGGCTTTGAGCGCACGCGGGACCGGTATCGCGAGGCGTTGAAGGCGTGTCTGCGGCAGCGGAAGATTTTTATTGGGGCTTTCTTTGCGGCGTGCGCCTTGTCGTTTTTGTTGCTGCCGTGGCTGGGACAGGATTTCTTTCCGCGCGTCGACAGCGGTGAATTCAAGTTGCACATGCGGGCGCCCACCGGCACGCGCCTTGAAGATACGGCGGCGCTGTGCAGCCGCGTGGAGCAAGATATCAAGCGTCAGATCCCGCCGTCGGAGTTGGCCGGCATCATCGACAACATCGGACTGCCGTACAGCAGCATCAATCTTTCTTACAGCAACTCCGCGCCCATTGGAACCGGCGACGCCGATATTCTGGTTTCGCTCAACCCGCATCATCATCCCACGAACGATTACGTGAGGAAGCTGCGCGTGGTCCTGTCGCGCGATTTTCCCGGAGTTTCGTTCTACAATTTGCCTTCGGACATCGTCAGTCAAATTTTGGATTTTGGACTGCCGGCGCCGATCGACGTTCAAGTCGTCGGCCGAAACCTCCAAGGGAACCGCCCCGTCGCCGAGCAACTGGTCAATCGATTGAAGTATGTGCCGGGCGTCGTCGATCTGCGAATTCAGCAGCCCTTCAATTTGCCGAAGCTTCACGTGGTGGTCGACCGCACCAAGGCGGAAGAGGTCGGCTACACGCAGCGCGATGTGGCGCAGGACTTGTTGATTTCGTTGAGCGGGAGTTTTCAAACTCAGCCGACGTTTTGGTTGGATCCGCGAAACGGCGTCAGTTACAGCATCACGACGCAGACGCCGCGGTATCGCATCAAATCGCTGCTGGACTTGCAAAACGTCCCGCTCACGAGCACGAACCCCTCTTCGCCGACGCAGATTTTGGCGGGCCTGGCCACGGTCCAACGCGGCGCCGAAATGGCTGAAGTCTCGCATTACGATATTGCGCCGGTGATCGACGTGTACGGAGCGGTAGAGGGGCGCGATCTCGGCGGCGTGGCTCACGACATCACGCCGATCATCGACCAAGCCAAGAAGATTCTGCCGCGCGGCTCTGAAATCATCGTGCGCGGCGAGATTGAGACCATGCGCTCGTCGTACTTCGGTCTGCTGGCGGGACTGTTCTTCTCGATTCCGCTGGTTTACTTTTTGATTGTGGTCAATTTTCAGTCGTGGCTCGATCCCTTCATCATCTTGATGGCGTTGCCGGCGGCGTTGGCGGGAATCGTGTGGTTCCTGTTCATCACGAATACTCGAATCAGCGTGCCGGCGTTGACCGGCGCCATCATGTGCATGGGCGTCGCGACGGCCAACAGCATTCTGGTGGTCAGCTTCGCGCGCGAGCGTCTGGCCGAAGGCGCCAGCGCCGTCGAGGCCGCGATCGCTTCCGGGTTCACGCGTTTTCGACCGGTGTTGATGACCGCGCTCGCCATGATCATCGGCATGTTGCCGATGTCGCTGGGATTGGGCGAAGGCGGAGAGCAAAACGCGCCGCTCGGACGCGCCGTCATCGGGGTCCTGCTCTTCGCCACCGCGGCGACGCTCTTCTTTGTGCCGGCCTTTTTCAGCATCTTCCACGGCCGCCACGAGATGAAGAAGGAATGATTTTCGATCAGGAGAACGTTTCATGTCGGAACAAGAATTGGGTGGGACGCAAGATCTGAGCAGACAAACACCGCCACGCCGCAGATCACGGCGCGGCCTGTGGATTGTGGTGGCGGCGTTGATTGTGGTGGCCGTGATCGTGGCGGCGGGAATCATTCCGCGTGAGCGCACCGAGGCGGAGTTGCGCAGCGAGACGTACGATCTGGCGGCGCCGACGGTCTCCGTGTTTCAGCCCAAGCGGGGCGCGCCGGCGCAGGAGATTGTGCTGCCGGGGACATTGCAGGCGTTCATCGATTCGCCGATTTACGCGCGCACAACGGCTACTTGAAGAAGTGGTATCACGACATCGGCTCGCACGTCAGGGCGGGCGAGTTGCTGGCCGACATCGAGACGCCGGAAGTGGACGCGGAACTCGATCAAGCGCGCTCCGATCTCAACACCGCCATCGCCAACATGAAACTGGCGCAGATCACCGCGGAGCGCTATCAGGGCTTGAAGAATACCGAAGCCGTTTCGCGGCAGGACATCGACAACGCCCTCAGCGATTATTCCGCGAAGAAAGCCATGGTCGCTTCCGCGCGGAACAACGTGAAGCGGCTCGAAGAATTGCAATCCTTCGAGAAAGTGTACGCGCCGTTCGACGGCGTCATCACGGCGCGGCACGTCGACGTCGGCTACCTGGTGAATTCCGGCAATGGCGGCCTGGCGCAAGAGCTGTTTCATATCGCGTCCATCCGGGAGATGCGTGTGTTTGTCAACGTGCCGCAGGAATAT
>CAZIDA010000118.1:0-8369 GCA_964537865.1 uncultured Acidobacteriota bacterium | reverse complement strand
AGATTGATCCGGCCTACTTCTCGACGCCCGTGGCCATCGAGTTTCCGACCGAACACGGGCAGACGGCGCATGCGTTTTACTATCCGCCGACGAGTCGCGACTTTGCCGGTCCGCCGCGGGAGAAGCCGCCGCTTCTCGTGAAAATTCACGGCGGGCCGACCGCCGCCGCGACACCTATCCTAACTCTCGGCATTCAGTTTTGGACCAGCCGCGGCTTCGCCATCGTCGATGTGAATTACGGCGGCAGCACCGGATATGGGCGCGCTTATCGCGAGCGTTTGAACGGACAGTGGGGAATCGTCGACGTCGACGATTGTGTCAACGCCACCCGCCATCTTTCCGAGCAAGGACGCGTCGACGCAAACCGGCTTTCCATCGACGGCGGCAGCGCCGGCGGTTACACCACTCTGTGCGCGCTCGCGTTTCGCAAAGTCTTCAAGGCCGGCGCCAGTTACTTCGGCATCAGCGACCTCAAGGCGATGGACGAAGACACGCACAAATTCGAATCGCGATACACGATCAGCCTCCTTGGCCCGCCCAAGGAACGCGAACGGATTTACCGGGAACGCTCGCCGATTCACTTCATCGATCAACTCGCATGCCCCATCATTCTTTTTCAAGGATTGGAAGACAAGATCGTTCCGCCCAATCAAGCGGAGATGATGTTTGAGGCGGTGCGCCGGAAAGGTTTGCCGGTCGCCTACCTGGCCATCGAAGGGGAACAACATGGATTTCGCCGCGCCGAGAATATCAAGCGCTCGCTCGATGCGGAGCTGTATTTCTTCTCAAAAGTGTTCGGCTTTACGCCGGCCGATTCGATGGCGCCGGTGAAGATTGAAAATTTGTAGATCGGAGAGTGTGCCTTTTTTGGACTGCGGCGGCATGCCGCCGCTTTTGCATCTTCTGGGCTGACGCTGAAGATCTTCTGACGCGCCTCCCGATCCAAAGCGCCGCCGATGGCGGCGCACTCCAAAATTTCTAATGCGGATGTCGATGTCTCAAGATGTGCGGTCGCTCCAGTCCGTGAGCCAGCATCAGCGCTTCATCGTTCAGCACTTCCGTGGTGGGCCCTTCGGCCACCACCGCGCCTTCATCCAGCACGATGACGCGTGAGCAATTTTCCACCACCAACTCCAAATCGTGTGTCGCGATGACTTGGGCCGCGCTGAGGCCGCGCAAAATCTCTTTCAGTTCGCGGCGCCCGCGCGGATCCAAATCGCTGGTGGGCTCGTCAAGCGCCAGGATGCGCGCCCGGCACGCCAGCAATCCCGCCAAACAAACGCGCCGCTTCTCACCGCGACTCAAGTGATGCGGCATGCGCTCCTCAAATCCGGTGAGCCCGACCTGCGCCAGACTTTGCTCCACGCGCTCTGAAAGCTCCGCACCGCGCAATCCCAATTGCTGCGGACCAAACGTCACATCTTCCCACACCGTCGCGCAAAACATTTGGTCATCCGGATCTTGGAAGAGAAGACCGACTTCGGCGCGAATCGCGGTGAGGTGCGGCTCGACCACCGGCCGGCCATAGACGCGAACAGCAGGCGCCGCAAGCGCTTTCTCCGGAAGCAGCCCATTGAGATGCAGCAGCAGCGTCGATTTGCCGGCGCCGTTGGGACCGATCAAGCCCACGCGTTCGCCATCGGCGACACTGAAGGAAACATCTCGAAGCGCTGCCGTGCCGTCGCCGTAACGATAATTGAGGTTTCGCACCTCCAGCGCGTTCATGTTTTCCATCCTCGCGCGCACATGGCCGCATAGACGTGCTCGGCGCGTTCCGAGGCACGAATGAACAATTGCGCGATGACGTTGGCGGCGCCGCGCCACAGGGGCAGACGATCCATCGAGTAGGTCCGGCATCGCTGCGCTCGCAAGATTCGCGCTCTTTCATCGGCCAGCAGAAAAAGATACCGGTGCATCAGCGCCAACGTCGTCACCAGAAGCGAAGGAACGCGCAAGCGCCAAAGCGCGCGCAAAATATCGGAGAAGCGCGTGGTGACAGAAAGCAAAGTCATCACGAAAAGGGACAGCGTGCTTTTCACCAGCATGATCGCGAAGACGTGAAGCCCGTTTTCTTGGAACAGCGAAAGCACCGCCACGCCAATCGCAAACGGCTCCACCCACAGAAGCCTCCGCGCCAGCAGCAGCGGGGAAACGCGCGACAACCCCGCCAGCAGCAACAAGAGGATGCTCAGTCCCGCATACGCCGGCCACGCATTTCGCGGCAGCAACACACAAATGAAGACGAGCGCCACGGCGCCCATCAACTTCGCGGTCGTGGGAAGTTGATGAATCCAACTTCGCCGGTGTTGGTACGGATTCATCAAAGCGGAAGGCACAACGAGAATCTCCTCACGATTTCAGATTGGCCACGCGGCTTCGCGGTGGCGTCAGCAGCCGCGCCAGCACATACGAAAAGATAAAAGCAATCACGGCGCCCACGCAGCCGGCGACGAGCGTAGAGATTTCCGCGGATTTGATTCCCGGAAACGTGTAGTTCGAAAAGATCGACGGAAGCGTCGGCGTCGAGACAGCGCGCTGTTGGAATCCCAAAACTGCAGCCACCTTCTGAAGGCCATCGGGTCGATGACTCGCCACCGGCGCGACAAAGAGGATCAATCCCAGCGAGATCAGCAAACCATACAGCGACAAATCTCGGTAGCGCGGATGCAAATTCGGCTGCGCTCGTTCCAACAACAACTCCGGACGCAGGCGCGCCACCGCCGCCACCACCAACGTCGTAATGATCGCCTCGCCCACGCCGATCAACATGTGGACCGTGGCCATCGCCGGGAACGCGACGCTCCATGCCACCGTGCCGGAGAGCGCGAGTTGTCCGGCGCAGGCAATCGCCGCGACCACCGTGGAACACCATGCGCCGAAGGCGACGCCGCAAAGTTGACTGCGCAATCCGCCCCCGCCAATCCGACGAATTGTGGCGTACACGCCGTACCCGACTCCGGTCGCGACGATCGCCATGTTGAAGAGATTTGCTCCCAGCGCCGTCACGCCGCCGTCGGCAAACATGAAGCACTGTAGAATTAAAACCGAACTCATCACCAGCACCGCGGCGCTTGGTCCCAACAGCACCGCGGCCAGAACGGCGCCGATCAAATGTCCGGAGGTTCCCCCGGCAATTGGAAAGTTCAGCATCTGCGCCGCAAACACGAAAGCGGCGGCGAGCCCCATCAGCGGAACGCGTTGCGGCGGGAGCGCCCGACGCATGCGCGACAGCGCGTAACCCAATCCCGCGGCCGATAAGACCCCCGCGGCCACCGCCGTCTTTGCGTCAAGAAATCCATCGGGGATATGCATCGCGGTGTGTGGATCGTCCTTTCGCAGAATGCATCGCGGGCTTGCTCGTGTGAGCGATCAAGAGTTTATCGATTTTCAGAGAAGAGAAGAAGGGGATTCTGGAGAGAAGTGAGTCCCCAGGAAGAAAAGGAGAATTGAGTGAAGAGAGTGTCCATGATGAAAACTTTTCTCTTGGGTGAATTTGTTTGCTTCAGCGGCTCCGCCGCACCATCCCGCGGCAAGGCTTTGCCTTTCCGGATCAAAGGCCACCTCGCTCTTTATTTTTTCGGCGAGGCTGAGCCTCGCCGAAATGCTCTATGGAAGGATCGAGTTCCCTTTCTCGGAAAGCCGGAGGCTTTCCGCGGGATGATGCGGCAGAGCCGCAGTTCCCTCTGAGATTACAAAACTAGTCCTCAGACTGCTTCACATCTTCGGCCTATGCCACGAGATCATCTCAACATCAATCATCACCGGCTCATCGGGGAGGATGTTTCCCGTCCAGCATCTCGCGCTTGACCAGCGATAATCTTCGGCTCGTTCGACCAAACCGGCTCTCACCGGATTCTGATGGATGTAATTCACCTTTTGCATCAACGCCGATTCACCCGTCAACAAAAGCGTTTTGGAATGGTGCTCCCACAGGGAATGTCCGTAGTTCCTCTTCTTCCTCGCTATTCTCAGCTTTTCCAATGATGATTGATGATCGCCGTCTTTCAGAAATTGAATGACGCGATGGCTCATGATTCCGTCGACGAACCTCAAAATGTCCGCGGGCTTCCGCTCAGAATCGGAAATCCAATGAAGGTGATCGAGCATGATGACATAAGCCAGCAAGAGAAACGCTCCGGAGCGACGCCCTTCATCAAGCGCCCGGCAGGCGATCTCTTTGATGACACCGGTTCGAAAAACAGGAAGCCGATCTTTCGTTACTGAGGTGAAGAAGAGCGCAGGGGAATCCTTCGAAATTTGGAACGGCGCTGATTTCATGTTTTGTCTTTCCTAACTTGGGGGGTGGGGTTGGGTTTCTCGATGTGAAGATTCTATTTCAGTATGCCAATATCTCGGATTTCTCCTCCTGACTCAACTTGACCCGAATTCACTGCAGCGGCTCTGCCGCATCATCCCGCGGAAAGCCTCCGGCTTTCCGAAAAGGATGCTTCACCTCCTCTAAAGATTTTCTCAGCGAGGCTCAGCCTCGCTGAGAAAAAGAGATGAACTATTGAGGCCTCTGCCCGGAAAGGCAAAGCCTTTCCGCCCTATGATGCGGCGGAGCCGCGAATACCCTTTCTCGGAGCAGAAAAGATCTATTCTCCATTCCCAGCTTCGCCGTTCTCCTCAATCACCGACGCCGCGGCGACGCGGTCGTCGGAATCGAGATCGATCAACCGCACGCCCTGAGTCGACCGGCCGGCTTCGCGAATTTGCGAGGCGTCGGTGCGGATGATCTTGCCCTGCGCGGTGATGAGCATGACCTGGGAATCTTCCTCGACGTTCAGCGCGGCCACCACTTTGCCATTGCGCTCGGCGGTCTTCAGGTTGATGACGCCTTTGCCGCCGCGGGCGATGAGGCGGTATTCGCCAATGGCGGTGCGCTTGCCGTAGCCGCGCTCGGTCACGGAGAGCACCAATCCCTTTTCGCCGAAGGTCTCCATCGACACGACGAAGTCGCCCTTGCCGAGCGTCATGCCGCGGACGCCGCGCGCCTGTCGTCCCATGTCGCGCACGTCGTCTTCATTAAAGCGGATGGCCTTGCCGTCGTGGGTCGCCAGAAAGATGATCTGCTTGCCGTCCGTCAATTTGGCGCCGATCAATTCGTCATTGGAATCGAGGTTGATGGCGATGATGCCGCGCGACATGGGATTGGCGAACGCCGAGAGCGGCGTCTTCTTGATGACACCCAACTGCGTCGCCATCACCACGAAGGTTTGCTCGTTGTTCTCCGCATCGAGCTTCATCACAGGCAGCACCGCCGACACTTTTTCCCCGGAAGTGAGGTTGACCAGGTTGATGATGGATTTTCCTTTGCCTGCGGTGCCGACATCCGGAATCTCATACACTTTCAGCCAATACACCTTGCCTTTGTTGGTGAAGATGAGGAGGTAGGAGTGCGTCGACGCAATGAAGAGATGTTCGACGAAATCTTCTTCGCGCGTGCGCATGCCGATGCGTCCCTTGCCGCCGCGCGATTGCGTGCGATAGATGTCGATGGGCGTGCGCTTGAGATAGCCGCTGTGCGTGAGCGTGATGGCCATGTCTTCTTCGGCAATCAAATCTTCCAGCGTGATTTCGGCGTGCTCGTCGACAATCTGGGTGCGCCGCGCGTCGCCGTAGGTCTTCTTCATCTCTTGCAACTCTTCCACCACCACGCCGCGCAATTTCTTCTCGCTCGCCAGAGTGCCGCGCAGCCGCTCGATCAGCTTCAACAGCTCTTCGTATTCCTGCTGAATCTTGTTGCGCTCCAGGCCGGTCAATCGCTGCAGCGTCATTTCGAGGATGGCCTGCGCCTGCCGTTCGCTCAATTTGAATTTCGCCATCAAGCCTTCGCGCGCGTCCTTGGGCGTGGCGCTGGCACGAATCAACTTGATGACCGCCTCGATGTTGTCGCGCGCGATCTTCAATCCCTCCAGAATGTGCGCGCGATCTTCCGCCTTGCGCAGCTCGAATTGCGTGCGCCGGCGCACCACATCGATGCGGTGATCGATGAAGTGCTGGATCACTTCTTTCAGGTTCAGCACCTTCGGCTGCCCATTCACGATCGCCAACATAATGACGCCGAAAGAGGACTGCATCGGCGTCTGCTTGTAGAGATTGTTCAGAATTACTTCCGCCGGCTCGCCGCGGCGCAGCTCCACGACAATGCGCATGCCTTCGCGATCCGATTCGTCGCGCAGATCGGCGATGCCGTCGATCTTCTTGTCTTGAACCAGCTCCGCGATCTTCTCGATGAGCTTGGCCTTGTTCACCTGATAAGGGATCTCGGTGATGACGATGGCGTCTTTGTCTTTGGTGATGTGCTCGATGGCCGCCCGCGCGCGCATCACGAGGGAACCGCGGCCGGTGGCGTAAGCGTTCTTGATGCCTTCGCGCCCGTAAATGAATCCCCCGGTGGGGAAGTCCGGCCCCGGAACTTTCTTCATGAGTTGTGCGACCGGGATCTCGGGATCGTCGATCAACGCCACGGTGGCCTCGATCACTTCGGCTAGGTTATGGGGCGGAATGTTGGTGGCCATGCCCACGGCAATGCCGGAGCTGCCGTTGACCAAAAGGTTCGGGAGGCGGGCCGGCAGGCACAAAGGCTCTTGCAGCGACTCGTCATAATTCGGCGAAAAATCAACCGTCTCTTTGTCGATGTCGTCGAGCATGGTCGCCGCAATGCGCGCCAGCCGCGCTTCGGTGTAACGCATGGCCGCAGGGGGATCGCCGTCGATGGAGCCGAAGTTGCCCTGTCCATCAATGAGGGGATAGCGCATGGAAAAATCCTGCGCCATGCGCACCAGCGTGTCGTAAATCGCGGCGTCGCCGTGCGGATGGTAGTTGCCCATCACTTCGCCCACGATCTTGGCGCATTTGCGGTAGGGCTTGTTCGATTGCAGCCCCATTTCGTTCACGCCGTGAAGAATGCGCCGGTGAACGGGCTTGAGTCCGTCGCGCACATCCGGCAGCGCGCGACCGATGATGACCGACATGGCGTAGTCGAGGTAACT
This sequence comes from uncultured Acidobacteriota bacterium, assembly GCA_964537865.1. GTDB lineage: Bacteria > Acidobacteriota > Terriglobia > JAIQFV01 > JAIQFV01 > CAZIDA01. The sequence goes on along the minus strand of CAZIDA010000118.1, from coordinate 1,374 downwards.
GCGCCGCATCTCGTCTTCAATGTTGACGGGCTGCCGATTGCCGCCAATGAGCGGCTGTTGCTGCGGTGGTTGATTGCTCTTCTCTTTCGGTGGTTGTTCAGAAGACATGAAGTGTTCGAGAAATCCTTTGAGAAATTATTTGTAGGGCAGGCACTCCTGCCTGCCCCAACGAAGGCACTCAGGGGCGCAGGTCCGCCGCGGCGGATGCTTGCGCCACCAATTTAAATATCGAGATTCTTCACATCCAGCGCGTTGTCTTGGATGAACTGGCGGCGGGGTTCCACTTCGTCGCCCATCAAAATGGTGAAGATTTCATTGCACTCCGGCTCATCTTCGATGCGCACCTGCAAGAGCGTGCGCGTTTCCGGATTGATGGTGGTTTCCCACAACTGTTCCGGATTCATCTCGCCCAGCCCTTTGTAGCGCTGGATGGTAAATTGCTTCTTCCCTTGCGTCATGATGAAGTCGTGAAGCTCTTTGGTGGTGGCAATTTCATTCTTCAGCCCGTCGCTCTCCACCAGAAAGGGCGGCGTGTTGAGGTCGGCGATCTGCTTGGTGAGTTGCACGATCCGGCGATACTCCGGCAACGAAATGAAATCCCATCCGATGTGCTGCGGCTCCGCGCCGTTCAGTCCGGAGACCGCCAGCTCGAACAGGTCGTGCTCCTCATCGCGCTCAACGGAAGTCTCATAGCCCAGCTTCGTCAGCTTCAACGAAAGTTTTTCAAGCCGCTTCTGATCCGAGAGCGCCTGTCGCGAATCCAATTCGTTTTCCACCAGCAGCTCCACGACCTTCGGATCGCGAATACGTTTCGCGATTTTGTCCATGAAGCGGTAGTACTCGGCGACGTTGCTCAAGAAGGACGTCAAGGCGCGGCCGTCGAGTTCCTTTCTTGTTTGCGCGATGATGACCTTCTTATCTTCGACCGCGTGCTTCATGATGACGCGAGTCAATTCTTTTTCGTCCTTGATGTACTGCTCCGTCTTGCCCTTCTTGATTTTGAAGAGCGGCGGCTGGGCGATGTAAACGTGGCCGCGCTTGATGAGCTCCGGCATCTGGCGGAAGAAGAACGTCAGCAAGAGCGTGCGGATGTGCGAGCCGTCGACGTCGGCATCGGTCATGATGATGATTTTGTGGTAGCGCAACTTGGCGATGTCGAATCCGTTGTCGGATTCGCCTTTGCCGATGCCGGTGCCGAGCGCGGTGATCATGGCGCGGATTTCTTCGTGCGCCAGCATCTTGTCGTAGCGCGCCTTCTCCACGTTTAGAATTTTTCCTTTGAGCGGCAGAATGGCCTGCGTGGTGCGATCGCGTCCCTGTTTGGCGCTGCCTCCGGCGGAGTCGCCCTCCACGACGAAGAGCTCGCAAAATTCC
>CAZIDA010000117.1:0-8375 GCA_964537865.1 uncultured Acidobacteriota bacterium | reverse complement strand
CGGCATATCGCTGGGCGCTGACGTGGGCCTCAACGTCTTTCGCGAATTCTGGCCGGACATCCACAAGAAATTTCATAAAGAGCGTTAGCACTTGTCGCAAACCCTAAGAAAGTTCCTCGTTGTCGCTTTCATCGGCTTCACACAGGGCAAGGGCAAGGAATGTGGCCACGCGGACGTATCTTCCCGCTGATTCTTTCTGCGTGGAGATTCAGTAAGAGTTGCGGCAATATGTCCATGAGGCTTTCCCGGAGTCGTTGGTTAGGGCATTAAATTGAAAAGTTGCCTTTTCAATTCGGCTGCTCGAGCGTAATTGCCCGTCCGCAAGTGCGCTTCGATCGCTGCGGAAATCAGGTCGAGGCTTTCGGGAGCTGCAATGAGCGCCGCATCGAACTCAGCAGCCGATTCAACGAGGAGTCTTCGGCGGTCGTATTCATATACGCGTCCAAGGGCACGCACTAGCGGATCAACAACCTGATCCCACTTGGTCAATTGCTTCAAGAGCTCCTGTTCGCTGGGCTTCGAAAGGAGAGAAAAAGTAACCCAGGTTTCGTTGGCTTCAGGATCAGTCATAATTAAGATGATGCTTTCCTGCCCACCACTCTCTTGGTAATCCGCCAAAGCCTTGCGTGCTGCTGGGGAGTCAAGCTTGCCTGCCGCCATGTCCACGCCATCTTGACTCCATATTTTCTTTCCGCCTTCAGTCTGCAATTGGAACTCGATTTTTTCTCTCTTTGCAGGCGGATTCCAGCGAATGACCATCTGATGGGGTATCACAGAACTCCCTTGTGCCGGCGAGAAAACAGCAGTTCGATCGGCCGGCAAGAGCAGCAAAGGCCCAATTTCGCGCTGACCGCCAGGAGTTCCATAACGTTTTAGTGCTTCGGCCACTTTCATCTGTTCGTGCGTCAAGGTTTTTCCTGACTCGAGGATGAACCAATCCTCTGAGGGATGGATCTCGCGGGTCCCGCTGCTCAATTGCAGCTTGAGCCAGCCGCCAAGTCCGACTCGCAGACTCTGGCCTGCATAGAGCTTGCGCAGAACATCGCGCTTTGGGTCGAGCATAAGCGGGACAGGCGTCGTTGCCTGCTTGAGATAGACGGGACTTGTGATTCGAAGAATCACTCCCACCGGGACTCCATTTTGTGCTCGTGCAGCCAACTGTACCCAGAGGGTCGCCAGTACTGCGATGAGGATGCAAGTCCTATGTGACATTTTCATTTTTACTCCCATCCCGGCCCTTCCCTTCTTCCATGACAAGTGATTTCCATCGCGGGCCGGTCCGCTCCGATAACCACCTTGAAGAAACCGTCACAACGCGCTCGCTTGGGGAATGCAACAACAAGGCGCCAATCACCATGAGATAATCCGTCCAAATCAAACGAATTCTGTGGACAAGCAGATGACCAATGAAGAAAACCACGAGAATCACAAGGGCTGTCAGAATCAAATACAGTCGGTGGACGTCATCGCCCCTCGGCCTGGACTTGAAGCGATACCTCCGCATAAGCAAGATAGGGCCGAAAACCAGCACGGAGGCAAGAAAGTCAGCAACGACCCTACCAGAGGCGGTCAACCGAAAAAGAGGCGCCTGTAGAAGTGTGCAGGTTGCTGCGGCGTGCAGATACACCCCAGGCACCGGCATGCCACGTCCCGGCACATTGAACTGATCCGCACTCTGGCTCGGCGTGGCACGACCAATCAGGATGATCTTGCCGGCAATCCGTCGCGATTGGTTGGTCACCCCGGCTGCATCAGTGGCAATCAAGCGTTGAGCCATGAGCTTCTCGAGTGGACCATAGTCGACCAAAAACTCAGAAGCTGAAAACTCTTCTTCTTGTCTGATCGTGGTCTGTTTCACCGCCCACCGGATGGGGGAAATGATCGGCCGATCTTCGGTTCGCGCCAAGGCGTAGGGCAATGAGAAGCAGGGCTCCGAAGTGCCCGCCGGTCTCACCCACTCGATCATTCTCGTGGAAGGTTCAGTGTGTTCAGGATTTGGTACGGAAATATATGCAGCTAAGGGTTGAAAGTCGGGCTGCACCAACCACGATTTCGGACCAAAGACGATAGAATCGTAAATCCCCACATAGACGGGAATCCCACGGTGGCGGACATCAAGGCAGAATTCAAAAAAGGCGGGATCAGCGGGTGTCAGATAGCTATTGTCACTCGAAGAGAAGTTCAGGTCGATCCCCACCGCTCGAGGATTCTGGCTGACGATCGCTTTCATAATTCTTATCAAAGGAGCACGCGGGGTCACCATTTCGGTTGAGCCGTTGTGTTCGGCTGCCTCAGGAGGCAGACCGCTGATATCTACAATTGTGACGGGTAGCGCGTTCACTCCAGAAAGCGCTAGCAGCCGGATTTGCAACATATTATAAGTCATCTGCTCAAGTTGCTTCCCAAATTCCCAGCCTTCAATTATCCATTTAAAACCAATCAGTATGGTGGCGAGCAGGAGTCCCACAAAAAAATCCCGGTAGATATGTGATGCTCGCGTGCGACGCGGCCCCTTCTTGGGATGTGGCCCCTTGGTTCCCGAGGGAGGCCTCTTCGAGGCAGATCGGCCAATCCTCTTGACGGCGTGAAGTCGTTTTGTCATAGACGCCACAGCCTCTGGGAAGATTGCGTCCGTGTGTGACGCTGTAGACCCATTCGTCCTCGTGGAAGGGAGTGAGAAGTGGCGCCATGGATTGGGAATCTCATTGGTCACCGAAGCGTGATCGTAGCTTCCAACCGGGAAGATGTTCAATGCCGAGTGAAATAGGCAAGAGCCTTCGCTCCGAAGGAGGCAAAAAAAGGAATCAAAATCGTAAGATCCTGATCTGGCTTACACCGGCCCAGAGATTTCCGCCGAAGCTGCTCGACACCAGCGCTCCCTTGCCTGGAGCGTTTATGTTTGATGATCCCGACTCAAATCCCGCCTCCGTTTCATCCTCCTTTGTCCATTCATCGGGTGTCTCGGGATTTCAGGTCTGCCTCCGCTCTTGCCTTTGATTGTACAATTCCGCCCTTCTGCTCAGCAAGCTCATTTTCGTCGTGGTGGAACAGTCGGCAGCAACATTCGAATAGGGAGGAACACTATTGAGCAAGGTTCTTCGTGACCCAACTTTCCTTTTGTGCTATGGTGCTGAATGGAAACACCCAAGACCTCCTTGAAATGGACACCCACCTTAAGGAGGACATGAGTAGATTCAGAGAATGGGTTGCGGAATTTGAGGCTGGGAAGAGACTCTCACCGATTTATTGCTTGAGCCTTCGCAACAGAAAACGACCGGCGTTCATGGGGGGTGTCTGCTCGATTTCATCCCCAGCAAATTGGAGCGGTTTTAAATCATGGCGCCAATCAGTCGGTGTCTTCGATTAGGCTAATCACAGTTAATCCAATGAACAGACTCTGGCCGGCGCTCCCTTTTTGTTTATTCAGAGCGATGCGTGTACAAACAGAAAATATCCAATCGGAGGTGAACTATGTTCATCAAGGTTCATACGAATTGCTCCCTGAGGATCGTGGGTCTCTTTTTTATCCTGACGGCGGCACTTTTGATTGGCTCATTTCCGATCATTGCCGCTGGAGGAGCGGACAATAGCGAGAACAAATCGCCCGGGAAAAAAGACGGCAAGGACCAGTCCGAAAGCCCTACGAAGCAGGAGAGGGAATACCAGAAAATCAAAGCATATGGTCTGGATCTTTACAGCAAGGACGCGGATTTTCGCTCCGAAGTGGACGAAAGCCTCCGCCTGAAGCAACGAGAACATAGCGAGTACGCTTTTCGAATTAACACGATGGACCGTTCCTATGAACACTTCACGCGAACCGGGGATAGACTGGCGGTGGAGAACTCGTTGTATGACAATCCTTTGGTTCAGGATTACGTGAACCGTGTCGGGCAGTCTATAGTTCCAAAGAATTCGACTCATCTTTTCGGGTTCAAAGTGATTTTGAATCCGATTCCTGAGTCGCGCTCGCTTTCTACGGGGACGGTATATATCTCGTCAGGCCTCTTGTCGATGGTCGACAATGAAGCCCAATTGGCGTATGTCCTCGGGCACGAGATCGCCCATATCGAACAGAATCATTGGAAAGAAGATGTCCTGGTAGATCTTGCCAAAGATCGATACAACGAATCTCAGAAGAAGAAGCGCTCAATTTTTACAAATATCGCAAGCGTGGGAGTAGGGATGGTGACCGGGGGTCTGAGCAACTCTTTTGGAAACGCTGCCTTGGTCTCGATGTACTCACAGTTGGCTCTTCCTTCTATCATCAAGCTGGCCGTGCCGGATGCCGTTTTTACCTGGGATAAACAGCAAGAGGATGAGGCGGATCGGATGGCCATGAAATACATGTTGGACCGCAATTACGATCCTCGAGAGGTGCCCAAGCTATACGCCAACTTGCAGCATGCAAGCCAAAGTGATTCACGAGCGGGTTTGGGTTTCCTCGCGAATGCCGCTCGGATTTCCGAGCGGGTCAAATCTGTAAGTGACCTCATCGGAGGATTGGGTTCCGGTCTTCAAACAAACCTTTATGTCGGGGCGGTCAACTTGACTGCACAACAACAGGCCAAAGCGGCTGCAACACAACAAGAGGCCATCATCACAGCCGCTCAACAGAAGCCGCCAACCCCAGATGCCGGGAAATCATTCGATCCTTCTAAAGATGCGAGCGATCGACTCGCCAAGGCCGAACAGGCCCTCGTCGGGCCGCTAAAAGCCGATATCCAGGCAAGGCTAGATGCTGGCCAGTTAATTGGAAGCAGCGCTGAATTCCAGGCTGTGATGGCCGAATTGAAGCGCGACAACGGAATCCGGGCTTATTACTACGACATGTTTCAAATGGCGCGAGATGATCTTGAAGAATCCTTGTTGATCCGATCCGATGATCCTTATACCCACTTCTATTATGGGAAGCTATTGAAGCTAACGGCCCGCAACGCTACCGATAAGAGCCTCGCCTTGGCGGAGTTGGTGAAGGCCATCGATCTGGACAAGCGGCATGTTTTGCCAGAACCGCATCTGCATCGCGCCTTGGCGCTGATGGATCGTCGAGACCCGGCCCAAACTCCTGAAGTCATTTCAAGCTTGCAGGAATATGTGGCAATCTATCAACGTGAACACGGAGGCGTTCTGCCTCCCAATATGGAGGTCATATACGACTACATGCAAGAGGCGGGGGAATTGGCTTGGGCGGCCACTCCAGCAACCAACATATCCACCAAAGGGATCGAACCCATCAATACGCTTCTTCATGAAGAGCCCAAGATAGTCGAGACCCAAGATCGAGAACCCAAGATTGAAGAAAAGCCGCATCCGAAGTCGACCCCGGCTAAAAGGCCGCCAGCCAAGCGCAATCGTTAGAGAGAAGGAGATGTTTGCAGGTTGATGATCCTAGGATGTTGAGAATGAACCGACATGAAGCACGCGAGTTGGTGATGGTGATGATCTCCCAAGCTGGCGGCGTTTTGTTCGTCTGTGATTCGGGGCGGATCCTTTTCGGCAGTGATGAAGTGTTCTTTGGCATTAGAGGCGCCCACCGGGTTTGCTCCGGCGGGACGTATGCCTCGAATATGAGTGAATACGGCTGTTCATTGTCTTCGTGAATGGGAGGAAGGAACGAATGGATGTTCCTTCCTTCCTATTCAAGGTGTTGAGGGAAGCGAAAAGATGACATTATCCCGCCGCGTCTGCCTGAAATTGTTGATGGTTGCGCTATTTCTGGTGGCTGCCAATCTGTCCACAAACACATCTGAACCTCAAGCGATGGGGGGACGGGAACCTTTTGTGCTGGAGCTGCCAGAGCTCAGTCAAATGTCCATCACCGCCCCCGTGGTTCAGATTCCAACCTCGGCGCTGACTCGGTTTCAACTTCGTGTCCGAGCCCCCTACTCATATGCCATCAACTATGGAAAGATCTATACAAAGATCAACGGAGAATCTGCCAATACGATCATGAATATCCGCGCGGGAGCCGACGGGTACCGTGTCGATATGGATTTATTGAGCAAACCGCATTTGCGATTGCATTCCGGCAAAAACGTAGTCGAGATCATGGCGATTGATCGAAACCACCACACCTACTATGCGTCATATGTGCTGATTGCGGAATCACGGCCCGCAGAGTCCTCGGTGGCAACGACAGCCACAATTGAGAAATTCCCGGTGGGAAAGGCCGAAGAAAGCCAAGCGCCTGTCGTATGGCTTTTGGAGCCCAAAGAAGCGATTCGTTTGGGGCCGCGCTCGGCCGTTCTCAGTGTGCGCGGGATTGCGGGCGACGCGCTGTCGAAAATTACCTCGGTGAAAATTAACGGCAAGATCGCCAATTTAAGCCCAGTGAAAGCCGAACGTGGTTTGATCCAAACTGGACCTGGAAGCCCAGCCTTCGCGATGATTCTGACTTCCTTTCACGGATCAATTCAAATAGGTCCAGCAGTTCACGCTCTCGTCATCGAGGCAATCGATGCGAATGGGAGTAGGACGCGGGTGACGCTTCCGTTCGGCCAGGCGGATTCCTCTGTCTCGACACAATTTACCGGTCGCAAATTTGCCGTGGTGATCGGAATCTCGCGATACAAGTATCACGATGGTGGGCTCACTGACTTGAAGTATGCTGACGCTGATGCCCGGTCGGTCCGTGATTTTTTACAGGAGCGAGAAGGGGGTAATTTCTCTGCGTCAGACATCTTCTACCTTGAAAACGAGCAGGCGACTCTGGATGCCGTTCGAACCGGCCTGAGAAACTTTCTCCCCCGTGCCGGTCCGGCAGACCTGGTGTTTTTTTTCATTGCTGGGCACGGGGCTCCTGATCCATACGCCCCGCAGAACCTTTACTTTCTCCTTTCTGATTCCAAGGTCGCTGATATGCCCAATACAGCCTTGCCAATGGATGAAGTCAAACAAGTATTGAACCAAAACTTGCGGGCTCAGAGAGTCATCGCTTTCATTGACACCTGTCACAGCGCTGGGCTCAGTGGAGGGAAACTGGTTTTAACTCGCGGATTGGAGAACAATCTTGTAAACCTGTATGCTGCCCAGCTATTCAAGGAGCGAGGCACAGCGGTCTTGACTTCCTCCGACATAAACGAGATTTCTCACGAGAGTGAGCAATGGGGCGGCGGGCACGGCATATTCACCATGGCCTTGTTGGAGGGACTTCGCGGTGATGCCGACTTGAACCGAGATCATTTGGTGACGGCAGGGGAATTGTTCCGATATGTCCATGACCGGGTTAGTGTAGCCACCGCCTTTGAGCAGAATCCTAAAGCCCTCCCTGGCTTGAATCGGGACCTGACACTGTCCGTCGCAATGGTGAAGTGAATTTGACAGTCGGGGATCGGCGTGCATACTCTGGAGCGGCTACTGAGATCATTTCGGTCCCTGGTCCAGTGGAGCATATGTCATTCGACTGGCTGCCAATCACACATGATTCACCCTCCTTATCGCAGGTTCGAGTAATCCTCCTTGTTGGCATACCTCATTCTCACCATCTTCTTGAGAGCACGTTACATCCAACACTCCTGATTCGAGGCGTGAGCCTGAATTTTTTCGCTGAAGCATGAGGCGGCACCTCAGCCCGAGTTTTCATGGCTGGTGATTCAGTCAGAGTTGCGCTAATATGTTCGCGAGGCTTTCTGCGGGGGAATCGAAAAATCTCTTCAAGCGTTGATAACGAGATCCGCGCAATACCGCGATTCTTTCGCTCAATCCCAGCGGTCCGAGATGACCGTATTCCGTGTCGCGGCCTTTCCCGAAATGAAACGTCAACCGCGCGGATTCGTCTGTCTCTCCGGGATGCCGTTTGATACTGATGCCGGCGTGGCGGAGAAAATCCAACCAACGTCATTCACTTGGAAAGCCGCGTTGGAGGCGATCTCGTTTCACTCCTCGCTGATGTTTTCCTCAGCCGCGACATGAGCCGATCATCTCTCTGGAGACGAAATGGAAGAATTCATCTATTTAGATAACGCGGCCACCACTTTTCCAAAACCGCAAATCGTCCATGATACCGTGCGCGATTTCTACAGCAACTGTGGTGTCAATCCTGGGCGCACGGGTTGCGATCTCGCCCTGCGGGCGGAGCAGATGATTCACGACACGCGGCGGCGCTTGTCGATGTTTTTCAACGGCAGCCTCGCCGCTGCGGGCAAGCCCAAAGATCCGAACCGGCTGGTCTTTGCTCTCAACGCTACGATGGCGCTCAACCTCGTCATCAACGGGACCGTTCGTCCCGGCGATCACGTGGTGACGACGATGCTGGAGCACAATTCCGTAATTCGCCCGGTGAATCACAAAGTCAAGCAGGGCGCGGAGGCGACTTTTGTCAAACCCGATGGAGAAGGTTACATTGATCCCGAAGACATTCGGAAGGCGATCAAGAA
>CAZIDA010000116.1:0-8414 GCA_964537865.1 uncultured Acidobacteriota bacterium | reverse complement strand
CAATGGGCAGCGCGATGAGCTGGGAATGCGTGTGTTCCAAGGAGGCGCCGGCGGCGGCCCCGTGATTCTTGAAGATCAAAACGTAGCGAAAGCGCTTGTCCTTCTTCAAATCGAGGACGCGGTCTCGGAACGCCCACAGCACGTCTTCGATTTCGCGCTCGCTCAACTGATCGAAGGTCTTCTCGTGTTGCGGCGTTTCAATGATCACCTCGTGGGCGCCGATGCCGTTCATCTTGTCGTACAATCCTTCGCCCTGTTTGTTAAGGTCGCCCTCGATGCCCAGCACCGGAAACTTGTTCGGTACCACGCGAATCTTCCATCCCGGAGAATTGGGCGCCCCTCCGTTGGAGCGATACGCCAGAATCTCCGGCGGCGTTTTCGCTTCATTGCCCGTACAGAACGGACAATTTGCGCTGCCTTTCACCTCCACGCTTTCGCGAACAAAATCGGAAGGCCGCTTGGCCCGCTCGGTGGCGATGATCACCCATCGCCCCGTCACTGGATCTTTTCTAAACTCTGGCACTGGATTCAGATTCTCCTTTGATCAAAGTCATTCCAACGCAATTCCATCTCAACCGCAGAGAATTCTTGGTGAGCATCCGACGCATCTTGCAAAAATCATTCGAATCCGACGCCTTGGCTTCGCGCCCGCGCCTGAATCCAGCATTCGCTGCAGCTCAATTCGCGGCGCCGCCAAAAGCGCGCTTGATCAGCCGGCAGCGTGGGACCTTCCGTCGATCGCCGTAAAGTACCGTGACAATGTCATACCGCGTGTTCACTGAATGCAGGTTGGCTTGACGCAGATAATCGAGCGCAGTATTCAGGATTTGCCTTTGCTTAAATGCAGTCACGGCTTCTTCAGGACGCCCATGCTCCAAACTGGTTCGGGTTTTCACTTCGACAAAACAAAGTATATCATGATCCCAGGCGACGATATCAACTTCGCCAGAGCGGGTCGCGAAGTTCCGAGCGACAACTTTGAACCCGCACTTTCGAAGATAGCGATACGCCTCGCGTTCTCCTTGACGGCCCAGAAGCAATAGTTCGCTCTCGGGAGAGACTGCTGCCTCCCGATGAAACGTCTGCTTGAATCGATCCCAGATTTTCTTCGCGCGGGAGTTCAGCCACAGAAGAAAATTGCTTCTCATCGCTCTGCCTTCATCGCCGTTCGATTCGAGTCAACACGTCTTCGAGAATCTTGATGGCTTCATCGGCTTGTTCGCGCGTGATGACCAGCGGCGGCATCATGCGAACGACATTCTCGCCGCATCCCAAAATCAACAAGCCTCGCGTGAAAGCTTCGTGAAGGACTCGGTCGCGCTCTTCGTGCGCTTTCTCGCGCGTCGATTTGTCGCGCACCAACTCGATGGCGATCATCAGACCCAGCCCACGAACTTCTCCCACCAAACGATGCCGCAACGGCCAGTCGGCAATCTTCTCCAAAATGTACAGGCCAAGTTGCGCGGCGTTGGAAATGTACTCTCGCTTCAAAAGCTTGATGGTCGCCATCGCGGCGGCGCAAGAAACGGGATTGCCGCCGAAAGTGGAAGCGTGTGCTCCGGGCGGCCAGTTCATAATCTTATCGCCGGCAATCATGACGCCGATCGGCATTCCCGAAGCCAGGCCTTTCGCCGTACACAAAATATCCGGCGCCACGCCGAAGTGTTCGATGGCCCACATCTTGCCGGTGCGGGCCATGCCGCATTGCACTTCGTCGGCCACCAACAAGATTCCGTTCTCGTCGCAAATCTTTCTCAGCTCTTGAATGAACTCAGCGCGCGGGATGACATAGCCGCCCTCGCCCAACACCGGCTCCACGAAAATGGCGGCGACTTCGTCGGGCGGCACTTCCGTCTTGAAAACGACGTCGCGAAGAAACGTGGCGCATTCCGTGGAGCAATTCTCCGGTTCAAGGTTGTACGGGCAGCGATAGCAGTAGCCGTACGGAATATGAATCACTCCGGGGACGAGCGGACTGAAGCCGCGTTTTTGAACCGCTTTGCTGGCGGTCAGCGACAGCGCGCCCATGGTCCGCCCATGAAACGCGCCGTAGAAGGCGATGAACTTGTCCCGCTTTGTATGAAACCGCGCCAATTTCATGGCGGCCTCAATGGCTTCCGCGCCCGAATTTCCAAAGTAAACCTTCTTGCCGCCCTTGCCGGGAACGGATTCGGCGAGACGTTGGGCCAGCTCCACCATTTGGGGATAATAAAAATCGGTTCCGGACATGTGAATGAAATCGGCGGCTTGTTTCTGAATGGCCGCCACCACCTGGGGATGAGAATGTCCGGTGGAACAGACGGCGATTCCGGCGCTGAAGTCGAGAAAGATATTGCCGTCCACGTCCTCGACCATGGCCCCGCGCCCCCGCTTCATCACCAGCGGATACGGTCGCGTGTAGGAAGGTGAAATATATTTCTTGTCGCCCGCCAGCACCGCCTTGGCGCGCGGACCCGGCAATCGCGTTTTCAGCCTGGGAAGAAAATCTTGAGCTCTCATGAGAACCTCCGGATTCTTGCGGGAGGAAATGACGGTCGGCGAATCGTCACACGACCTGTGTTTTTCATTTCGCTCTCGCGGCAATCAAAAATTGAAGATCAGGTGAGGAGGAATGGAGGTTCGGTTAGTCGGCGCTAAACAAATTCGGCCGGGCGTCGAGGGGACGAGGTTTGGCACTCGTCTGGCGAATGCAATCGGGAATCTTCAATCTTTTCGCTTCCATCGAACACCCGCTTTAGTATCTTCCAGAATGATTCCCCGCGCAAGTAGCTGGTCGCGAATCTCGTCGGAGCGCTTGAAATCTTTGCGCGCCCGAGCCTTCTGGCGCTCTTCAATCAGCGATTCGACTTCCGCGTCGAGCATCTGCTCATGGGGATCGTGCAGCACCGAAAAGATCTTTTGGAAATCGTCAAACAGCGCATGGATCGCCGGCACGTTGCCCTTTTTCATGCTGCCTTCCGCCAAAGCGATGTTCGCCGCATGCACAAATTCGAAAATCGCTCCCAGCGCCTGAGCCGTGTTCAAATCGTCGTCCAATCCTTCGACGAAGCGCTCGTGAGCGGCTTTGGCGTCCTGTTCGATCCAATCCGAAACGCCTTCCGGCAGAGCGGCCGTTCTGAGCCGCAAGAGGAAATCTTCCAGCCGCTCGATGGCGCTTTGCGATTGGTGAACCGAGTCGAAAGTAAAATTCAAGGGCTTGCGATACGGAACCGCCGCCAAGGTGTAACGAATCGCCCGCGGCGAAAATTGTTGGGCGAGCAAATCGCGCAGCGTGAAGAAATTTCCTTTCGATTTGGACATCTTTTCGCCGTTCACGATGAGATGTTCGCCGTGCAGCCACACCTTTACGAACGGCTGTCCGGTGGCGCACTCGCTTTGCGCAATCTCGTTCTCATGATGCGGAAAGATATTGTCGACCGCCCCGCAATGGATGTCGAACGACGGCCCCAGGTACTCCATGGACATGGCCGAGCATTCGATGTGCCAGCCGGGGCGTCCCTTGCCGAGCGGCGTCTCCCAGAACGGCTCGCCGACTTTGGGCGCCTTCCACAACGCGAAATCCCGGACGTTCTCTTTTTCGTATTCGTCCACGTCGACACTCGCGCCGATCTTCATCCCTTGAAAATCCAGCTTCGCCAAGCGGCCGTAATTGGGGAAAGAGGCAATCTTGAAGTAATAGGAGCCGTCCTTCTCGTAGGCAAAACCTTTTTCCACCAGCTTCTGAATCAACTTCACCATGCATGGAATGTGCTCGGTGGCATGGACTACTCGGTCGGGCCGCTCAATCTGCAGCGTCGTACAATCCTCAAAAAACGCTTGCGTGAATTTGTCGGTATAGGCGCGAAGCTCGCTGACTTCTCGTGCCGCGGAATCGCGGATGGTCTTGTCGTCGATATCGGTAATATTCATGACGTGCGTCAGCCGATATCCGCGAAACCTCAGCCAGCGCCGCAGAATATCTTCGAACACGTAGGTCCGGAAATTTCCGATGTGCGCGTAGTCGTAGACCGTCGGGCCGCAAGTGTACATGCGCACGTGGGCATCATCCAGAGGTTGGAATTCTTCCAGTTTGCCGGTGAGCGTGTTGGTTAATTTGAGCATTCGGATTTTGGTCGCTGGTTTTCGTTCGCGCGGCTGGCATCAGAGGAGCGCCGCTTGAGCCTGCCAAAACGCGGAGACATTCTAGGGCGGGGTGATGATCCCGTCAAGGAAGGGCAGGCCTCCTCCAAAAAAAATCCCCACCGGAAGTGGGGATTTCATCAAGAGCAATTTCAAGTCGTCCGAGTCATCACGACTGACTTCTCAATGCCGGATGGCTTCGCGGGCGCCGCCCATCTCCGAGCGCCCCATGCTGGGCGCTGCAGGCGGCGGGCTGGCGACAGGGCCGGAGGAAGGTGTCGCTCCGGAAAACGATGGCTGTGAACCTCCCCGAAAGCCCCTGCTTCCAAATGACGATCGAATCGACTCGTGGGCATGAGCCACATTCTCAGCCCGGAAAACGCCTCGGCCACTATTCACGATGACCGTGGGATAATAAAACCCGTATGGCGAGAAGTACCCGTCATAGAATCCACATCCCGGCAAGAAAGTGTACATCCCGAAGAAGGGATTATAGAACCAACTTCCAAACCCGCAGGGATAACCACCGAAGTAACCCATCGGCAGATACGAGCTAAACCCGCCTCCCGCGTAGGAGCGGTAGTTGGCTCTCGCCAAAAACTGCGAGCGGCTGGCGCTCCAGGCGGTCAATTGATCCACAACTTTGGGGTCAAACCGCGTCAACGCCAAAGCGGTGTTTCCTTCGACGATATCTGCCTCGTGCGATTTCTTCAGCTTGATCTTTTTTCCGTTGGGTTGCAGCGCCAACATCTGTCCGCGGAAGACGCGTGCCCGAGCCGTGCGGGAGTCGAGAATATCAAACCGATAAACGCCGTCTTTCTGAATGGTGAATAGCCGCCCTCTCAGCGTCACGTCGATGTGATGAATCATTTTCAAATTGGCGGCTTCGAGTTCCATCGATCCCGAAAGCAGATCCATCGACAGATCGGTCAGGCGATCGTTGACCATTCGAAGCTCCGCATTGGGACCGAGGCGCACGTAGGAGCCTGGGTTCAGCAGGACCTCGGCATAACTGTTGTCTTGAGTCCGCAACTCGTCGCCCCGCGCCATCTGCGACAGGCCGCGCGCTTTTTCCCATCGCATGTCGCGGAAGCTTTGAACCTCCGCCTTCCCATTGATGACATTAATCAGGCCGCCTTTGCTTGAAATCACCGGCTGAGCCGCCAACTCCGCGGGGAGCGTGAGCAGCGCCAGGCAGCCTACGATCAACCCACCCTTGAAAACCCACTTCTGAATGTTATTGCTCATGGCGTTTTCCTTTTCTAAAGGGGACCGTTTTGACCTCTCTCGAACTCCCTCCTCTTTAGGCTATTCAGATTCCAAAGGAACTCGTTAAGTTGGCTGAACTAAGCGATTTATTTTCCAAAGCAGCATCCGGCGATCAGCCTCATTACGAATGGAGCAAGTTGTCGAAAAATTGCCGCACGTCAGGCGACATCCAATTCAGCCCGCCAATCACTTTCTTGATGACCACGCCGGAGGGATCGATGATGTAGGTCTCCGGGTACTTGAACGTTCCGTAGCCATTGGGAACATCCTGCTGAGAATCGAGGAGAACTGGGAATGAAATGTTTTTGGCTTGGACGAACGCGCGGACCGGGTCCCAGCCGCTGTCCACGCTCACCGAGAGAACCGCGATTTTCTGCGAATCCGACGCGGCCAATCTTCGGCTGAATTGGTCCAACGAAGGCGCCTCTTCAACGCACGGCGGGCACCAAGTCGCCCAGAAATTCAATACAACGTACTTGCCTCGATAGTCGGACAACTGAACGGTTCGACCGTTCATGTCTTGCAGCGAAAAATCCGGCGCCTTCTTTCCAACGGCCACGGGTCCGGCATCGGCTTTGCGGCTTTCAGAAAAATACCACCCAAAAGCTACGAGAATGACCACAATCCCAAGAATGTAAAGCTTGATCTGCTTCATCATCGAATCCAATGGCGCAGGATGTCCCGCTCTCACAACCGGCGTAGGCTACGGCACGGCGGACGATTCATTTTAGGTTTCCCATCTTGGTTTGACAAACGAAAAGTTGCGGTACAATGCCCGATTCGCGGCAACGCGCCGCGGCAATTTCTTCTGAGGTGATCTAATGCCTGAACTCCCGGAAGCCGAAACCATCGTTCGGGGGCTTCGAACTTTGATTTTGAATCGCAAGATTCTGAAAATCCGATTTCCAAAAGCACGGTTCTTTCGGCCTCATTTCGAGCATCCCGTCAAATACTATTTGGATTCCACGATGGTCCAAATTTTCCGTCACGGGAAATCGGTCATCATTCAACTTCGAACGCGGCGTGGAAAAACGGAATTCATTGTGATCCGATTGGGAATGACCGGTCAGTTGCTGGTGGGCGACCGCGTCGATCGCCACACACACGCCGTCTTTCAATTGGATGAGCCCGGACGGTTGTTGTGCTTCCGCGATCAACGCCAATTCGGCCGAATGTTTTTTGTCGGTGACTGGCAGCCGATATTTTTTAGCGCCAAACACAAGGCGCACATTGCCGCGCGAGCCAAACCCGGAAGCCGGACCGCATCGACTTCGCGCGCAGCCGAAGCGTTCAGGCCGGTGTCCGATCCGCTGGCAATTTCAACCGAAGAGTTCGTCGCTCTGCTTCACGGCCGGCGCGGGATGATCAAGGCGGCGTTGATGAGCCAACAGTTCCTGATGGGCATCGGAAACATCTACGCGGACGAAAGCTTATTCCAGGCGCGCCTTCATCCCCAGCAAAAATTGCAGCGCCTTTCTCGCACCCGTCTCGCCGAATATTTTCAGGCGTTGCTCCGAGTGCTGCGCCAGGCCATCGCTCGGGGCGGCTCTTCCATCTCCGACTTTGTCGGCGCCAACAACGTGCTCGGTGAATTTCAATTGGACCATCAGGTCTATGGACGAACGGGAGAAAAATGTTTGCGGGCGGGCTGCTCGGGCGTCATCAAGCGGATAGTCGTCGCCACCCGCGGCACTCATTTCTGTCCGAAATGCCAGAAGAGAATCTGACCGCGCGCCTTTGGGCGTAAGTTTTTGCCCCACACTCACTCGGGGTGTGATCTTCCCTTACTTCTTTTTCTTCTTAAACAAATCCTGGATCGATTGAATGGCCTGAGGAAGGCTGGAGGGACCGCCCTGCCCGCCGGTTTTCAAATTCAGCATGCGCTTGGTATCGAGTTTGAAGTGCGGTTTCTCCAACGAGCCGGTCACTTGAAATGGGATTTGAACCTGCTGATTGTTGTTGGTGAGAAGCGCATTGAACAGCCCGCCCACCACGCCTTGTTGGCGGACCTTTTGGCTGGCCTGCTGGCTGAAGGTCGCCAACACATCGAACTGCAGTTGATCGTCGAAGCTGAAGCCGCCTTGGAGCGACAGGTCCATGTCCGGGATGGAAATCTGAAGATTGTTCGTGTGCGCCCAGTTGTCGGCCACATCAAAATCCCCGGACATTTTGTTGATGGGCGTGTCTCCTTCGACAAAGTTGAGGCCCGCAAACTTGGCGAGTGTGGCGACCTCGCGGCTCACATTGACGTGCGCCAGCTTCCCCTTCTGAAGATCGAGGTTGAAATGTCCGGTCATGGCGCGAAGCGTGTCCACATGCTTCCCCATCGAGCTTCTCAGCATCAATTTGGTGTTGAGCAAGCCATAAAGCGTATCGCGGGTCGATCCGTAATCCGTGAGAAACTTGTTGGTATCCACGCGCGTCACCTGACTGTCGACCTCGAACGTGGTGGGCGTGTGGTGGAAGTCCACGGTTCCCACGCCCGTGTGTTGTCCGGAGTACAGATCGAATTTCAGTGGATTGATCTTCAAAACTTCTTGGGCCACGGTGAACTGGCCGCTCAACTTCTCAATCGCGAGCTTTCCAAAGTGAAGCCGTGCGGCTTCCAGCGTTCCTTTGCAAGGAGAGTCGGTGGGATCGGCCATGTTCAACGGGCCCACTTCGCCGCTCACTTTCACCGGCTCCTTCGTGTCGGAATTGGAGACCGTTAGCGAAAACGGGAAGCTGGCCGCGGTCGAAATATTCTGGGCGTTGAAATCCAGGACATCGTAAGCTTCCGTTTGTCCGGGATGCGCTTCCTCCATCAAAATGACGCGCCCATTCTTGATGGAAAAATTGGAAATGGTGATGGCCGGAGCAGAGGGCGTCGGAGCCGGGGCAGAAAAACCGGCCAATACGACCGGGTATTCCGTCGACTGCGTTTTACCCAACGTAGAAAAATTCCAGATGCCCCGGGAGTTCTGGAACAGCCAAACCGTGGGAGCAATCAATTCCAGCGAGGTAACATGAATCTGCCGACGCAGCAA
>CAZIDA010000115.1:2699-8438 GCA_964537865.1 uncultured Acidobacteriota bacterium | reverse complement strand
GCTTCGAAAATCTTGTTTTTCTGACAAGATTTTCAGGTCGCACCGACGTAACCATGAGCTCCGTTTGGTTGCGGCCCCAGGCCGCTCTACGACACGGCGGCCTTCACTGATTTCCACAATCCTGTGGATAACTTTGTGGAAATCAAATCTTCCAATTGTACAAACGTGTAAATTTCTTCGGGTTAGACCGGTTTGCACTCTTTTTGTTCATTTCCTTAAGTCCATCAAACTCAACAACCTATCCCGTTGCGTGGGACGGCAGAAATCTCATAGGCAAATCCATTTCCGAACTCGCAAATTCCTCGCACTTTTCAACAGGCGAAAGAAATTTTTTTTGAGAAGACGCGGCGGATTCAAGCGTTGTCAGAGGATTCGAAAACGATATTCTTGAAGGAGAAGGAGTTCCAAAATCGCCAAGTTTTCTCCGCGGAGTCTTTGTCCGCCGCGTTGATCGGCCTTTCAAGAACGCGGAGGATTCTCATCTTCACAACGACGATTCCTCCAGGTAACGTTCGGCTTTGATCGGATTCACGATCAAACTTTTTCGCGTGTAGACAACCAGACCTTGGCGGCGAAACTGGTTCATGACGGTCGTGATAATTTCTCGCGAGGTTCCCACCAATTGCGAAAGCTCTTCGTGGGTAAGAAATTGTTTGATGCGAATGCCGGCCGTGACCTTCTCGCCTCCTTCCACGGACATCTTGAGAAGCTCCTTGGCGAGCCGGCGGGGAATATTGTCGAACGCCAGAGTTTCGATTTGGGCTTGCGCTTCCGAAAGCCGCTGGCAAAACATCATCAACAACTCCAGCGCCGCCGCCGGCTCTTTCGAAATCACTTGCAGCAGCCGGTTGATCTTGAACGAAAGAACGTTCACGTCATTCAGCGCGACCGCCTGATCGGTGCGACGGCTGTTCTCGCACAGGCAGAGTTCTCCAAAAAAGTCGCCGGTTTGGTAGATGTCGATAATTTTTTCTTTGCCGGAGAGAGAGACGCGCGTGATTTTCACCCGCCCGGAATTGATCAGATAGATCTCGTCGGCGGGATCGTCCATGAAAAAAATCACCTCGTTGCGCGAGAATCGCTTCTCGACCGTCAGACTTTCGTAACTTTCCAGATGCTGACGGATGAATCCTGAAAGCGTCAAGCACTGCTGATGGCTCATGATCAAACCTCCTTCGGCTGAAGGAATCGTCTCCTGCTCGACAAAATCTTCGTCTCCCGCTTGACTTTTGTTCATCCGTCACTCCTCCAATCAGGCATCCTCTGCCCTTTCGCGGAATTTTCGCGGCGGATGACGCAGATGAATGTGAGGAAGCGAACCTCGCCACTCGTGGAAGATGTAAAAGTATATCTCTTTTGGGCAGCGCATCCGAGTCCGCTTTTCAGGACGGGGGCTGCGGCGGGTGCCTCCTGTCGCGCAGAAATTCTTGTGTCAACGAATAGAGAAATTGGATGGAACCAGGGATCACCATCACTTTTCTATGATAGCCGTTCGAGAAATGATGATCGTCCCTTTTCATTCAAGCGGGTTGGACTCGTGGCGCCTGTCCGTATCCCATCAGAAAATCGCCGGCAGCTCGTCGGCTTTTGCCAGAGCTTCTTCCATCGTCCAAGTGGCATGAATGGAGATGGTGTTCCACTGAATGAGCCGGCTCTGCACGGTGAACTCTCGGACCGGCTCAATCCCGTTGGCCTCCACAACGGCGAGGGACACGTGATCGGGGCCAAAGACGTTCATCGTGATCACCTTGACGGCCAGTTTCTTGGCGATATTGGGAATCTCGCCGCCGCTTTGCTTCATCAATTGGCGAATCTTGGAATTGGAAGTCGGACAATGCTCGGGAGAGTGCTTGGCGATAATCACAAATTGCATAAACTGCTCCTCTCAGGATGGATTTCCCGGCCTCGGCCGGGCGCCCCGCATGTGACTTGGGTGAGCAGCAGTATACCGCACGAGCACTGGGATTCGAAAGAAACTTGATGGATCGGTAGTGACTTAGTTTGAGTGTGACACGCGCATCTTGCGCGTGAACCACTTTTCAGAGATGTGGGGCTGTCCCCATGGATCATTCAGAATTTCTTTTTCGAGCCACGTCCGATCTGCGTCCCTGTCAATGCGGCTCGACCACCGGGAGTTCGATGAAGCTGGCCTCAGTCGGCGTGTGATAGACGCGCTGGGTGGCTTTGCGGAAATCGCCCGGCTTGGCCCAAAAGATATTGGGCACGAAGGTTTGAGGATTGCGATCGTACAGAGGAAACCAACTCGATTGCACCTGCACCATGATGCGATGCCCCGGCAGAAAGACGTGATTTGCCGTCGGCAAAGCAAAGTGGTAGAGCAACGGCTGGTTCGAGGCAATGGGCTTGGCCGTGGCGAGGCTTTCGCGATAGCGTCCGCGGAAGATGTCGGCCGAAATCATGAGTTGATATCCGCCCATTTCCGGCTGCGCGGCCACTTCATCCGGATAGACGTCGATCAACTTCACCACCCAATCGGAATCCGTGCCGCTGGTGGAAGCGACGAGGTGAACGAGCGGCTGTCCGCTGATCTTCACCGGTTCTTTAAGCACTTCGGAGAGGAAAGCAAGAACATCCGGGCGGCCCGACGCTTCGCGCTGATCCGTCACCAGCCACTCGCGCCAACTCTTGCCGCCGTCGTAACTCGAGGGCACGATGGGACGCGCGTGGAAGGGCACCGGTTTGCTCGGATCGGATATGTATTCATCGAAGGGAATGTCGCCTGGCTTGGGCGCCGCGAATCCGACTTTCAACCCCGCGGTGAGATAGAGCGGGGTCGGCCGAATGGTGCAGCCCGAAGCGCATCCGGCGGGCCACGCCGGCAGATGACGCCACACGTTGGCGCCGGTCTCGAACGCCGTCACCGGCGAGATGTCGAGCTTGGGCGGGTTATCCTTCAAGAAATGATCGAGAAACGGCCGCAGAATTTTCTCGCGGAAGGTGAGCGCCGTGTCGCTGTTGAATCGGAGCGGGCCGAGCGTGCTGCCGTCGTGAATCTCCTGGCCGTGATACCACGGACCCAGAACCAAAAATACTTTGTCGTTGTTCGTGTCTTTCGGCTTGATCGCTTTGTAAACGGCCATGGCGCCGTATATATCTTCCTGATCCCACAACCCGGCGACCAGCATCACCGGAACCTTGAGTGGCTCGGCAGCCAGGATTTTGTCCATCGCCTGCTCGCGCCAGAACGCATCGTAGCTCGGATGCGCCAGGACATTTCTCCAGAAGCCGACTTGCTCGAGACCGCGCAAACGGCCCAACGCGCCGGCCGATCCGGCTTCCATGAACGTGTCGTAATCGTCGAAGTGACTGGTCCACCATTGCGGCTCCGATTTGCGCCTCGCTTCCTGATCCAAAATGTAGCTCATCATCGTTTCGCGAAACGCGCCGTTGTGAAACCAGTCATCGCCCATCCATCCGTCGACCATGGGATTCATGGGCACGGAAACCTTCAGCGCCGGATGCGGATGCACCAGCGCCATCAGCGGAGTGAACCCATCGTAAGAAATTCCGAGAATGCCCACCTTGCCGTTGGACTCCGGCACGTTCTTCACCAGCCAATCGATGGTGTCATAGGTGTCGGTGGCGTTATCCACCGGCGTGGGGTTAAGCGGCCCATGCAGCGGGCGATTCATCACATAATCGCCTTCGGAACCGTGCTTGCCGCGGACGTCCTGCACCACGCGAATGTATCCGCCTTCCACAATCACATCGGTGGGATTGTCGTAGCCTTCCAGGATCGGCCCGAGATGATTGCTCACGGCGTGACTGGTGAGTTTGTCCGCGTCGTAAGGCGTGCGCGTCAACAGCATCGGCGCGTGCTTGGCGCCCTTCGGGATGAGGATCACGGTGTGCAGCCTCACGCCGTCGCGCATGGGGATCATGACTTCACGGCGAATGTATTCGAAGCTGTCCGTCACCGGTTTAAAGTGCGCCGGCGTTTCGCTTGGGTAATCGGGATATTGCATCTTCTGATTTTCTGTTCGTGCTGCGGTCTTCTCCTTCTCTTTTTGATCAGGTTTCGAGGTTTGAGAGAAAGCCAGACCCATTACCAGAAAAGACGTGACGATGAAAAGAGCGCCGACGATTCGAAATCGCTTCATGAGTTTCCTCCAGGAAATTGCCACCCAATATTTCTGAGAATTTTGTGACTTGCTTTGACGTCCTCGACTGCGCTCTGAAGCTTTGGATTCAGTCAGGACGATGCATGGACCGACGATTGATCGACGAGCAACGCGAGGACTGTATCAAAAATTCTCAAGGCAATCAAAGTGAACGTTTTGTTGGACACGAAAAGCGGCCTGGGGCCGCAACCAAATGGGGCTCATGCACCAGCCGTGTGACCGGAAAATTCTTGCTAAGAAAACACGATTTTGCAGACTTGCTATGCAGAGAATTAGCTACGACCTCTGGTTTTGGTAGACCCGCCGAGCGCATTTCTCGGCGGGGACTCAAGCGGTCCGTGATAGAGAGGATAGAGAGGGTGATAGAGAGGATAGAGAGGGTCAGATAGAGAGGGTCAGATAGAGAGGGTCAGGTCTTCTCAATTGGTAATTGGTCCTGGGCTCGTTGACGGAGCGCGGCGAGTTTCCGGTCGTGGCGGCAGCGATCATTGAACCGCTGCAGCGCCGAACTCACCGAAGTATAATCGATCCCGCCGACCTTGACTCCCAACTGTCGCAACGTGAAATGCCCCTGCTTCCAAGCCAACCACAATGCCAGATCCCGTCCCCAATCTCCATGCCGGTCCCGAAACTGCCCCCACCGCTCCTGCTTGACTCCTTCGACCACCCCCACGATCTGCTCCCACTCGGCCCCCGGTTCCAACGATCTCAGAGAGGGTTGTTCCCGCCGGTCTCCCTTCAGGCGGCGGCGCAATCGCTCCACAAACGCTTCCCCGCCCAGCAGCACTTGTCCCTGCAACCGCTCCCACGGCGACTCCACATGCCCTTCCCGAATCTCCTGCTCGACATAGCCCTGATAGCCCTGGCTGTCCAGACCCACCCGTTTCAGAAACGCCGCACAACGCAACCATGGCGGAGCCGCTTCTCGACCGATATAAGCCCGATAGGAACTCCAGCGGTAGCTGCGCAGTTCTCCTATGCGCGCTCGGATCTCTGCTGCGCTCGTCTCCGGGGACTGACCTCGTCGGCGACGCTGTTGTTCGCTCTTGCTCAAACCCCACCGCCGCACGCGAATCGGATTCAAATGCACGTAGCGGCTCACCTCCAACGCCGCTTCCGCCGGCTCCAGAAGAACCGCCCCAAAGCGCGCCTGAAACAGATGCCCGGAACGACGATGCCGCCGATTGAAGTGGCTGCTGTACCCTCCATTCAACCACTGCAGCGCACGGCTGAGATTTGCCCGCCGCGTCTCCAACTCCAAATGATAATGATTGTCCATCAGCATATAGGTATAGAGTTCACACGCAAACCGTCCCATGGCCTCTGCCAAGCGCTCCAGAAATTGATGTCGATCCTCATCGTCGCGAAAGATGGCGCGCCTTTCATTGCCTCGTCCCGTCACATGGTACCACCCTCCGGCGACGTTGATCCGCAGTGGCCTAGCCATACCAAACCCTTGTTCGGGGGGGAAGGTTCAGTACTCCTTTTATCCTCGCTTCTCTATACCTATTGTCCCACCACGCTCTCCCCTCCGCAATCTCAAATTCCTCTCCACAACTCAATTCCCAATTGCGAAGACCTGACCCCCTTTATTCCC
>CAZIDA010000115.1:0-2599 GCA_964537865.1 uncultured Acidobacteriota bacterium | reverse complement strand
CCCCCTTTATTCCCTTTATTCTTTATAAATCCATTCACAGAGCAGCCGAGTTCCTTCTTGCCTGATGTAGGCAGCGGCCTGTGCTTGGAGTGCGGCGGTCCGCCGTGGCGGACGCGACGCCGCTCTTGGTCCGGCCTGCAAGAATTGCGACGTTATTCATCTTCCTCGGCAATCCAAAGCGCCGCCGCCGGAGGCGCACTCCAAAAGGTGTGGTAGCGCAGCCGAGTCCGCCCTGCAGGACGAAGGCTGCGGCTGGTGCGCGCGGTCGCGAGAAACCTTTCCCCCCGCAGGATCTCCCCATTCCGCATGAAAGAGCCCCGCCCTTGAAAATCACGGGCGGGCTACCAATTCGATGTCGGGTGGCGGAGCCGAGATACAATCGATCTAATGTTCGGGGTTTTTTGGAAAAGTGAAATAGCAGCGATGCCGGCGGCGCCTACGTCGAGGCATTCGCGAAAATTGTCGAGAGAGATTCCGCCGATGGCGAGCACCGGTATCGAAAGCGCCTGTGTGACCTCCGCCAATCTTTCGACTCCTTCCGGAGGGCCATATTTCATTTTGGAAGGAGTAGGAAAGATCGGGCCAAAGATGACGTAGTCGGCGCCCGCTCTTTCGGCAGCCATCGCTTCCGACAGGTGATGCGTCGAGACGCCGATGATGAAATCTTTTGGAACGCGTCGGCGTACCGTCACCAACGGAAAAGAAGTTCCCGACAAATGCACGCCGTCGAACCCGCAGGCGAGAGCAATGTCCAGACGATCGTTGATGACAATCTTCTGTTCGCGGCGCCGGGGAAAGGCAAGGATTTGTTCGGACAGGCGAATCAATTCATCAGTCGGCGCCGTCTTCTCACGCAACTGAATTAAATCCACTCCCGCCGCTAGCGATCGCTCGATCCGTTTCAAGAAGATGGCGTCGCTGAACGCGCTTCGATCCGTGACATAGCAGGCGATGGGTGAATGCGGGAATCGGAATCGTTGCGGAAAGCGCCGGGATGAGAGGCTATTTTTCAATTTCGGAAAATGGTTTGCCCAGGTTCAAAATCTCGGAAAGGCTGAGCCACAGGTTGATGATTCCCAGTCCGGAGACGGCGCCGCGGAAAAAATAGTTCATCAGGACGGCGGTCAAGGCCGGCGACAAGTGCGCGAAGAAATTCACTTCCCAAACGTCAATCCAAGGAAAGACGATCAGGAACAATCCCATCTCCGCAAAAAAAAGGCTCAGTAAGACCTTGTGGAACTTTTTCTTTGTCATGAGCACACGAAGCCGTTTCTTAAGCTTTTCCGCTCGCCTTCATTTGTCGCAGCGCTTCCAATCGCTTTCCCACTTCTCGGAAGCTCGGCTTTCCCCGATGAACTTCGTCGAAGATGTTGAAGGCGCGCTCAAAGTCACCGGCCAACTGACAAGCGTCCGCGAGATCGAACTTCAAGCTCAAGGCCTCATCGTCATGGCCATCGTTTCCCAGAGTTGCCAGAGCGCGTTCCAGCCACTCGACCGCTTCCGGAAAATTCTTGCTCTCCACCAAACAGAGTCCCAGCAGACTGCACGCGCTGACGTAATCGCTCCGATTCTGCTCCGGCTCCAACGTGGTCAGCGCCTTTTGCGCTTCGGCAATCGCTTCTTCCAACAACCCCATCTCCCGAAACGCAATTCCCAAATTGTAATGAGTGCTGAAGTCGGCGCTTCCGGTGGTGGCGCCTTCCACCCCATCGAACTCGGAGAGGACGTCGCCCAATCCCAAGGTGGAAGATTCCGGAGAAGTCTCCACGGAGACTTCCAATTTGGAAGTTAAACTCGTTTCCTGGAATGAGGGTTGCCCTTGAGAAACTTGCGGCGCCGGCGCCATTTCACGGCATCGCGCGAGCCGCTCGTCCAGCGGCTGAAAATGCGGGAACGTTTCCAAGGTCTTTTCGGTGAGCGCGAGCGCCTCCGCCCAAAAACCTTGATGCATGTAGAAATCAATTTCTTCGAGCGCCTCCGTCAGAACTTGGTCCTCTTTCTGGGACGCTCTTTCTGCACGGACGGCCTCCGCAGGCGCCGCGGAAACGTGTCCCATCTCCTCAAGCTCTTCCGAAAGATCAAAGGAACGCCCGGACGGTTTTCCCTTTTGCTCTCGCTCAGGCGTTTCCAGTCCCGACTCCGGCGCGGCGGCGGGTTCAGGTTCCGTCGATATCGGTCTGCTCTGCACTTCTTGATCCAGTTGGGTCGCTCGTTCGGTCCACTGGCGGGCCTCTTCGACTTGGCCGGCTTTGAAGGAAGCTTTCGAAAGTTTGGCGCAACACCTGGCCGCGTCCGCTAATTGATCGAGCGCCGTGTAAAGTTCCACCAATCGCCGCAGGGCCACCGAATGCGACGGCGAAATCTGAACCAACTCTTCGAAGGTCTGAGCCGCTCGCTTCAACAATCCGTATCCCGCCAACAGCTCGGCCTCCAGAACCAAGGAGTTCAGAAGCTCGTCATCCACGTTCTCTTCTTCGAAAGCCGCTTTCACTCGCGGTTCGATGGTCGAGGCGGTGGAGGCATCGCGGAGATTGAATTCCTGAATCGTCTTCAAATTCTCGGAAGCCGCGGGCGCTCGCTCCGACGACCGCTCGAAAGG
>CAZIDA010000114.1:0-8551 GCA_964537865.1 uncultured Acidobacteriota bacterium | reverse complement strand
GACTTCCGCTTTAGGTGAGAGATGTCTAATTATCTGCCCCTCCGAAATCGCTGCTGAAAGGGCGACAGAATTTTCCGGAGATCATTCCCATGCCCAACAGTTATACCTCCCTGCGTTACCACGTCACCTTCAGCACCAAGGATCGCTTTCCCTGGATCACGGAAGATTGGAAGACAGATCTCTACCGGTACATCGGGGGAATTATTCGAGGTCAACAAGGAAAGCTCATCGAGATCGGTGGACGGCCGGAACATCTGCATCTGCTCTTTTCCATGCGAGCCGACCAAGCCCTTTCCGAAATGTTACGCCAAATTAAATCGGACTCGTCAAAATGGATTCATAGCCGCTGGGTCAGACGAAGGGCATTTCATTGGCAACGAGGCTTTGGTGGATTCACGGTCAGCCGGTCTGTTGAGGAACGGATTGTCAACTACATTCGCAATCAGGAGGCGCATCATCGCAAGATGACTTTTCAAGAGGAGTTCATCAAGCTGCTGAAGGCTCATGAGATCGAATACGATGAGAGATACATCTGGCAATGACGCCCGACCGCCCTTGCAGGGCGGCAAAACTGAGAGGAAGAGTTGTTGATCTGATCCTGGGGTGTGGGCTTCGAAAAGCCGGAGCCTACACCCCAGGCTATCCGCCAAATGGCTGGCGGACCGCTCCGCGGCGTCTTCGGCCTAACTGACAAGTAAATTGAGCCAATACCCAGAGACTTCTCCGCTTTGCTTCCTGCTATAATCCTTTGAGTCATGGACGAATGGATCCAGAAGTTCATTGCCTCGCTGCAGTTTGAGCGAAACGCTTCCGCTCACACCCTCCGAAATTATGCGAGCGACCTGGCGCAGTTCCGCGATTTTCTGGCTCGCCAGGAGATGGCGGCTCACGCGGACAAGGAATCCAATGCTGAGTTGAAAGACGTGGCCATCGACATTCGCTCCATCGACAACATTCGCATTCGAGAATTTCTCAGTTCCCTCTACGAACGACACAACCAAAAAAGCTCCATCGCGCGCAAGACCGCGGCCATTCGTTCCTTCTTCAAATTTCTAGAGACGGAAGGCGCGGTGGAGAAGAACCCGGCGCGTTTGGTGTCGGCGCCGAAGCTTCCGAGGAAGCTGCCCGAAGTGATGACCGCGGAGACGGTCGGCAATTTTTTGAACGAGCTGGATGCGCGCGCCGCGGCGGGCCATTCTGAAACGCAGTGGTTGCTAAAGCGCAACGTGGCGATGTTTGAGTTGCTCTACGCCGCCGGGCTGCGCGTCAGCGAATTGGTCGGCTTGAATTTTGAAGACGTGAATTTCGACGACCGCATGTTGCGGGTACGCGGCAAAGGCAAGAAGGAGCGCATGGCGCCGTTCGGCTCAAAAGCGCAGGACGCTATTGCCGCCTATTTGGAAGAGCGCGATCGGCGATTCGGGCATCATCAGATCGCCGGCAACCGCGCGCCCATGTTCGTGAACTTCCGCGGAGGACGTCTCACGGCCCGTTCGGTGGCGCGGCTGTTGGATCGTTACATCCGGGAATTTGACCGGAATCTGAAACTCTCGCCGCACGGCTTGCGACACGCGTTTGCGTCGCACTTGTTGTACGAGGGGGCCGACCTGCGCGCCATCCAAGAAATGTTGGGACACAGTTCGCTCTCGACGACACAGAAATACACGCACACCTCCATCAAACAATTGTTGGAAGTGTACGACAAGGCGCATCCGAAAGCTTGACTCATCTTTCGGTGGCCTGCCGGGGTTTGACTCTCTCTTCCATCTGATTGACAATCGCCCCAGCATGGGCCTCACGATCACCACGAACGTCCCAGGATTCTGTCCGCGATGCGGCCGCCCGATCGTTTCGGGAGCGGCAGTGTGCGCATGCGGTTTGAATCTGGAAGCGATGCCTTCCGCTTCGCCGAGCGCCCCAGGCGCGACAACGCTTCAAGCGGGCGCGAGGTTTGTCCCGCAGGTGACCTTTCTGCTCATCGGCTTGAACACGGTGGTGTTTCTTTTGATGACGCTGGCGGGCGGATCGACGCACATTCAGACGCTGCTCGATTTCGGCGCCATGTACGCGCCCTTCGTCCGGCACGGAGAGTATTGGCGGCTCATCACGCCCATCTTCATTCACATCGGCCTTCTGCACTTGCTCTTCAACATGTACGCGCTCTTTTTCCTGGGCAACATCATCGAACGGCTCTATGGTCCAACGCGATACATTTATCTTTACCTGCTTTCCGGGATTGGCGGCACACTGACGAGTTTCAGTTTCTCGAAGGCCGTGTCGGCCGGCGCCTCCGGAGCGATTTTCGGTTTGTCGGGAATGGCATTGGTGGTGGGCTTTCGATATCGCGCCCGACTCACCGCCAGCTTCAAGCGCATGGTGATCCAGGGTATCGTTCCGTTCGTTGCCTTCAATCTGATTTATGGCGCCACCAACAAAGGCATCGACAATTTCGCGCACGTGGGCGGTCTGCTGACCGGGGCCTTGGCGAGTTGGCTGGTGAGGCCTCTGACTCCGGAAGAAGCGCTGCGGCCGCGACGATTTCCGCCCGTCGGAGTGTGGGTGGCGGTGTTGGCGGTGGTGGTGGCCTTTCTCTTTCCGCTTCGAGCGCGATTCGCCATGAAACAAGTCGAAGCGGCCTTCGCTCAAGGGCTCCGCTTCGAGAAGCAGAACCGGCTCGATGACGCGGCCGCCGCGTATCAGCGCGCCCTGAATATGAGCCCCGATCTTCCCGCCATCCACAACAATCTGGCGGTGGTTTATTCGCGCCAAAGAAAGTTTCCGGAGGCGGAGCATGAGGCCCGCGAGGCCGTGCGGCTGGGCGGGGAAGAGGCGATGTATCATCAGACGCTCGGCGCCGTCTTGTGGCAGGAGAACAAGCTGGACGAGGCCGCCACCGAGTATTCGCGGGCCATTCAACTCGATCCTAAAGATGCATCGTATCACGAGGCGCTGGCCGGCCTTTACGAGCAACAGGGCCGACGGGCCCAGGCGATCGAGGAGCTGCGGGCCGCGAAGCGTCTGAAACCGAAGGATGCCTCTCTGGATCGCGAGATCCAGCGACCGCGGCAACGACCGTGATCCCGATCACCGCCGGGAGCGCAAAAGAGAACTTCCCCGATCTTTTCCCGGTGTTCGGCCAAACCGTTTTCACCGGACAAATTTCAATCTTGCTTTTCTTCGCCATCCTTCATAAAATCTCTTCTTCATTCCTCGGTCGGACGCGGAGGCCGTCTGGCCCTTTGACTCGGCCCTTCAATCCCTTTGTTGTCGGCACCTGACCCCAACTCTTGGAGGCGAGGTTTTTTCTCAATGGACGATGATCCATCGTTGCCATCTCTCCTCGGAACACAGTTAGACGAAATCAAAGAGCGACTCCGAAGCTTGGAATCGCTGGTCGCAAATCAAACGAGACAAATCCGGGCGCTGGAGGAGCGCGCGGCCCCGCGCCGCGGCCCGGCGTCGGTGGAAACTCCAGGCCGCGATGCCGGCGCGAATGCGGCGCCTCGTTCCAACGGAGTCTCGGAACTCAGCCCCATCATTTCGAATCCGTTGCCGGCCTTGACGCCCTTGCTGCACCTCTTTCCCTCGGCGCGACGCGCGAATTCCCAAGGAACCGCGTCCGCGGGAGCGCCGGAAAAATCCAGCTTGGAAGCGCTCATCGGTGGCCGCTGGTTGTTGTGGGTGGGAATTGTGGCGACCGTTCTGGCCACCGTCTACTTCCTGAAGCTGGCGCTTGAGAATAATTGGGCCGGCGCGTTCGGGCGTGTCGCCATCGATCTGCTCATCGGCGGCGCGTTTCTGGCGTGGGGCGAGGCGCTCCAAAAACACAAGTATCCGTACTTCGGGCAAATCGTGACCGGTGGAGGCGGCGCCATTCTTTTCGTCTCGGCCTATGCCTTGTTCACCGATCCGCATGCGTTTCCCGTGTCGGCGTTGTTCACGTTCTTGCTGGCTGTGACAGCAGTTCTCTTTCTGTTGGCTGCCCGGTATTCCTCCTTGGCGGTGGCATTCATCGGTCTGGCGGGAGGATTTCTCGTTCCCTTCTGGTTGCGAGGAAATGAAAATCATCAGGTCGCTCTGCTCGGCTACGCGACGCTTTTGATTGTCGGGATCGCGGGCCTGGCGCAGCGGCGCGGTTGGACGATTCTGAATTATTTCGGCAGCGTCCTGACCTTCATTCTCTTCGCCGATTGGGTTCACCGGTTTTACGCGAACGACAGGCGCGGCTCGACGGAATTCTTCTTGTGCCTGATGGCCGGTCTCTTTTTCTACATCGGAAAGGAGGCGCTCCAGACGGCTCAAGGCGCGGCCCGGCCCGTTCTCCAATACTGGATGGGCGCCACGCTCGTCCTCTTGTTCGCGTCCAGTTCCGCGAATCTTTTCCGCCGGGGAATGGAGCTGCTCACTTTTATTTTGATTTTCGATGCGCTGATGGTGGCGCTGGCGCTCCGGGTGAAGTCCGGCAAGATTGTCTTGGGCGCTTTCTGGGTGAGCGCCGCCGGCGTGCTGATGTGGTTCAATTGGAAATACACGGCGGAGCAATTGCTCGCCACCGCGGTCCTCGTGAGCGCGCTCTTCGCGCTGTTCTTCTCGTGGCCGCTTCTGGCGCGTCTTTTCAGAAAAATGGTTGTGGGCGGCGTGGACTTGGCCGTGATGGCGCTCAACGCGCTCGCGATGTTTGGCGCCGTCTTCTTCTTGCTCCATGAGAGCCACCGCCACCTTGCGGGAGTGCTGGCGGTTCTTCTGGCGTTTCTCTATTTTGGTTTGGCTGAAGCAGTGAAGATTCGTCTGCGCGAAGAAAGGCGCTTTTTCGCGATGGCGCTGGGAATCGGAATCGCCGTGCTGACGCTGGCGGTTCCGCTGGAGCTGCAACAAAATTGGATCACGCTCTTCTGGGCGGCGGAAGCGGTCATTCTGACCGGGATCGGAATGCGGGCCTCTCGTCCCTGGATGGTTTCATCCGCCTGGGCAGTCCTGGGGCTGACGGTGTTTCGCTTGTTGGTGTTCGACGCTCAAAGGGCGGAGGCGTCGTTTCTGCTTCTCTTCAATCGGCGCTTTCTCACGTACGTTGGAGTCATCGCGGCCTGCTACTTGATTGCCTGGATGCCGCGGCGATCGTCGGAGCGCGTTGCCGGAAGCGCCGCGATCGGAGTTCGAGTCATCATCGTGCTCGCGAGTTTTCTGAGCGTGGTCGCCATGACGCAGGAAACGTCCAGCTATTAT
The DNA here is from genome assembly GCA_964537865.1 of uncultured Acidobacteriota bacterium. Classification (GTDB taxonomy): domain Bacteria; phylum Acidobacteriota; class Terriglobia; order JAIQFV01; family JAIQFV01; genus CAZIDA01. The sequence continues at coordinate 3,328 of CAZIDA010000114.1, read as the reverse complement.
TCCGCGCAGCGCGTGCACTTGTCCGAAGCCCTGCAAATGGCCGGCACGCGAGTCTATAATATCAACGAGATCTTTCGACCCATCGACAGCGCGAAGCAGGTCGCTTACTCCGTCATTTGGGGAGTTTATTCCATCGTGCTGATCGTGGTGGGCATCGTGAAGCGCTGTCGCGACATCCGACTGTTTGCGATGGCGCTCTTCGCGTTGACCATCGCCAAGGTGTTTGTGGTCATCTCTTCGCTGGGTATGATTTACCGCGTGCTCTCCATGACCGTGCTCGGCGCGATGTTGCTTTTGGCGGCGTACCTGTACCAGCATTACCGGAAAGTGATTCTCTGAAATTTCGGGACCACCCTTTCGGATTTGTTTGTGTGACTGTCGCGCCGGAGAGCGAAGCAGCAAAGGCATGCCGATGATCTCGCTCAAGCGCATCTCCCTGGGATCGGCTCTCCTCCTTTTTTCCTCCCTGCCATTTTGGGGCGTTATGGAGAGCGCTTGAAGAGCCGCGCCAGGCCGGCAAGATCGCGAAGACGATTGGCCGCGAGCAGCGCGCTTCCCACCTGAGAGCGGTCGAAAAACACGCCCACAAACTCGGCGAACCAGTGATCGAGTTCAACTTTGGATGTGAGTTTGTCGAGCAGCCGCTTCATGTCGCATCGTCCCTTCGTGGTCTTCAACCCATAAGACGGAAAGAAACGGCGGCCCTGCCGATGGAACTCGAAAATTTCGCGACGCGCGGCGGATTTGCAGTATAATGCGCGTTTCTCAAACCCCGCTGGACAGCCGTTGGCGGAGAAATTACAAAAACAAATTTCCCAACGGTGGAAGCTCCCGCGGCGCAGGGCCCCGATCATGTCAGGAAAACCCAGGCTGGCCGTCATTCATTATTTGAACACCTTGCCGTTGGTGTGGGGGATGCTTCACGGAAACGAGCGCGACGCGTTCGAGCTTTCGTTTTCCACTCCTTCGGCGTGCGCCGAGTCGCTGAAGCGCGGAGAAGTCGATATCGGCATCATCCCGGTGATCGAATATCAGCGCATCCCGGATTTGGTGCTGGCGCCCGAAATTGCCATCGTCAGCCAACGACGCGTTCGCAGCCTGCTGATTTTTTCGAAATGCGACATCCGCGAAGTGAAATCCGTGGCCCTCGACACTTCCTCGCGCACGTCCGTGGCGGTGACGCGGGTTCTCTTTTCGGAGTTCTACAAAACCCGGCCGCGCTTTGACGATTGCGCGCCCGACCTGGACAGCATGTTGCGCTACCACGACGCGGCGCTGCTGATCGGCGACGCGGCCATGCGCGCCCATCCGAAGAATCTGTGGGTATACGACCTGGCGGAACAGTGGCATGAGTATTCCGGAAAGCCGCTGGTCATGGCCGTGTGGGCGCTTCGACGCGCCGTTGCGGATCGCGTTTCGGCCAAGACCTTTTTTGACTCGCGCGCCTTTGGCTTTGCTCACCTCGAAGAAATCATCGAGAGCGAGGCCGACCGTTCCGGTTGGACGCGAGAAGACATCCGGGAATATTTCACGAAGGATTTGGATTATTCCATGTCGGCGGACAGCTTGGCCGGAGTCGGACTGTTTTTCGACGCGGCCAAAAAACTCGGCCTCATCGATCACCGGCGCGAGTTTGAATTCTTGCCGACCCCGGTGGCAAGCCAGAGCTGAAGGCGGTGGCTTCATCGCGTCGGCGATGGATAAGAACTCCGGCGCTCGACAAACGCTGCAGAACGTTTCACGATTGTGAATGGCATGACGCAAAGAATCTCCAGGCAAGAAGCGCTCGATCTTTTCAAGGCAGATCTCTTTGAGGTGGGTCAGCGCGCCGATGCGGTGCGGCGCGAGAAGCATCCGGACAACGTGGTCAGCTATATCATCGACCGCAACATCAATTACACCAACCTGTGCAACGCCTATTGCACCTTCTGCGCGTTCTATCGCCCGCCGCGCGATGTGGAAGAAGGTTACGTTCTGCCGAACGAAGTCATCTTCAAGAAAATTGAAGAGACCATCGAACTGGGTGGAACCGGAATGCTGCTGCAAGGCGGAGACAATCCCGATCTTCCTATCTCGTATTACGAGACATTGCTGCGTGAGATCAAGCGGCGATATAAGATTCACACGCACTGCTTCTCGGCGCCGGAATTGGTGAACCTCGCCAACGTGGCGCATCTCTCCATCGAAGACACCATCAAACGATTGCGCGACGCCGGGCTCGATTCCATTCCCGGCGGCGGCGCGGAGATTTTGGATGATGCCGTGCGGAAACGCATCTCGCCGCTCAAGTGCACCACCGAAGAATGGCTGAACGTCCATCGCACCGCGCATCGGCTGGGCATGCGCACCACGGCCACCATGATGTTCGGATGCGGCGAGTCGCTGGAGCATCGCATCAATCACTTCGAGCGCATCCGCAATTTGCAGGACGAGTACGGCGGCTTCACGGCCTTCATCTCCTGGCCGTTCCAGCCCGACAACACGCCGCTGGGCAAAAAATATTCCCGCAAGACCACGGCCCTCGAATACCTCCTGAACCAAGCCGTCTCGCGCATCTTTCTCGATAACGTCGACAACGTGCAGTCGTCGTGGGTGACCATGGGACTGGGGACCGGACAGGTGGGATTGCGCTTCGGCGCCAACGACGTGGGATCGATCATGATCGAGGAAAACGTCGTCTCCGCCGCCGGCGCCACCTACCGCACCACCGAAAACGAACTCCGCAACATGATTACCGCGGCCGGATTCGTTCCCATGCAACGCACCACCCTTTACACCATGAAAGCCGATTCCCTGCACGGCGTGGGACAGATTCTCATCCCGGTCAACTCCTCCTCCAGCCCCGCGGAACAAACCGTGAGTGCGTAAGCGGGGAAACCCGTGCCCGGTGATTATTGAAGAACTCGTGTGTTCATTGCCGCAGGGATACGCGTCTCCACAAGGTCGCTGATTGAAATCCTCCTCCGGATCGCATTTCATAAGTTGCCTTTGCCCTGCAAGGGCAACCTTCAACAGCCCAGGGCAACGCCCAGGGATCACCACGCCCATGAATGAACAGGGGAATCCTGAAGGGATTCCCTAAATTTTCAGACCGGAAATTTATCGCCCGGGGTTTATTATCGCGCGAGGTTTCGTGAATTATTGGAATCAGATTCCGATGACCATGATTCCACCGGCCCTCGTTGTCCTGTAAGGGCAAGGAGAATGACGATGCGAATCCCCGGTGGCCCCAAATCCGAGCATTCCGAGTGGATATGCTTCCGGCGAGAATGCCGCATCACACCGATTCGCATTACGAACCGAAATTAGAGAACTCTTTCAGAGTTCC
>CAZIDA010000113.1:0-8569 GCA_964537865.1 uncultured Acidobacteriota bacterium | reverse complement strand
CGTACTTCACAACCCTGAACCAATGTCCCAGCACAGGCGAGCCCAACCACGCGCCAATCCAGCCGGCGATCCATTTCCCGAAGAAACCATCAAGCCCTTCAAGAAATCGATAACGCAAAAGATAGTGCAGAACCAACGCGGCGATCAGGCCCAACACCAAAAGGACGAAGAACGATACAAAGGACATGCCAATCACTGTTGTCTCCTTTTTGATTTCTCAGGCGTGGTTTGCTGAAAGAAGTACCGGAACGAACGTCAGCAAAAAGAACCAAGAAGTAAGGGAACTTTCCTCTCGTCTCGCGAAGGGAAAGGTTGTGTTTTTGAAATCTTGTGAAAAAGATCCATCTGCACGACCATCAGGAATTCCATCGTTGGTCGGTCATCAACCCAGAACTATAGAACTGTAAACCTGTCGGGTCAAGATAAATTATCTCAGGAAGGTTTTGACGTCCTCCCATTTTTTTCTCGACGGCTTGTGCTCTTCCCTTTCCCACGCGGCGACCGTGCTCTCGTCGATGCCGATTCTCTTCGCGAATTGTTCTTGCGATAATCCCAAGGCAAACCGGATAGCCTTTAATCGCTGCCCAAACGACCAATTCGGTTTGTATGGAGCATAGCCCAAAAAGTTGATGATTCCCGGAACGAACTGTGTCTGCGGTTGGGCACGGTTCGTTTCCCAGAGGTAGACGGTTGACTCCGTGACCCCAATCGTATCCTGCGGACCCATGTCGGGTGGGTTGGCAACGTGCATGGATAGCCGAAGCGGGGTGCCTTCAGCGGGAGTGGCTTATGCGGTAGGAGCGGGGTGGCGAGCAGCTTGCCAGTGGTCGGGGAGCAGTTCGGCCAGGCGGCGGTGCGGCCGCCCTTGTCGCTGCCATAAAACATCCAGTTCTTTCTGTTATGAAAGTATTTTCATAAACGCAATTATCCACGCCATGTAATTATGCAAGGTCGATCTTCCAGCACGGAGCAAGGGAGAGAAGGGGGCCGACGCTGTGCGTTAGAAGAGTGTAACCCAAGGCATACGTCGGCCCTCGCGCAAAGCGGCACTGCGGGTCGCTCACGAACCTTCCATAATTACTGGCTCTGCAGGAACTCCAACACGCGGTCCGACGGACGATATCGAACCGACGTGGTTTGTGGCGCATGAAGATTTTTCAGGGCCCGTTCTTTCACCGCCAGGTCAGCTTCGACATACATGTGTGTGGTTGCCGGGCTTTCGTGTCCGAGCCAAAGAGCGATCACGGTTATATCCACTCCGGCCTGGAGCAAGTGCACGGCGATTGAATGCCGAACGAGCAAGGGCACCAGCTCACCCCATCACATCCATGATCAGGCAAGCAGGTGTGGCTGCCTACTTGAGGCGGAACATCAGACCGGTTCAAAATTCTAGGGATAATCCCAAGTCAATCCGGCGGTTAGCCCCGTGCCCGCTGGTGTAGGGGTTACCGGTAAGCGCGAGTGACCGGCCGAAGAGCGGCGAGTTGAGGTTGCCCACTGGCTGCCAGAGGTTGACGTTATTGAACAGGTTGAGCGCCGAAATGCTGAAAGTGAGTGCGTAGCGCCGGTCGGTTCCGGCATGGCCGATGTTCATCCCACCGCTGCTGAGACCGCGGTGGCCCAGGCCGCCGTGGTGGTCGTGGTGGTGAAGGTCCCCGAGTCCTCCCGCTCCATGTTCGCCCTTGGTAAGCGATCCGAAGCCCAGGGTGTAACTTACGCGGAGATTGAAAGCCAGGGCGCCGGGCCCGGTGGCCGTGTTGGGCGGGATAAGGGTGTCACTGGGGCCAGGGTTAATGTTGAAGTTTCCATAAGGCGTTACCCGCAAGTCGGCGGCCGGAGTCGAGGCGGTGGCGTATGCGGGGCGGACGTTGTGGATGCCCGTGCCGTAGAGGTCCTCATCGAGCGTGATGCTGAAGGGATATCCTGAGCGCACCACCAGCATGGGGTCGAGCTCGATTCCCCACGGCAGCGCCAGGCTGCCGCCCAGGAAAACCCGATGGCGAATCCCATAAGCCGCTCGCCCGTAATCGGCGAGGACGTTCCAAGGGTTGGCCGGAAAGCTGTCCACGCCAGCCGTGTCACTGTGGGCATCGTTGAACGTGTAGTAGCCGTAAAACGAAACGAAACTCCGGCGGACGGTGAAGTTAGTGATCACCTGCGTCTGGTGGAAGATGCCCGTGGATTCGTATTCGTAGATATTGCCCTCAGTTGGGATGGGGCGAACGCCGCTCGAGGGGTCGAGGGGATTGTACGTTCCGGGCAGCGGGGCGTTAATATCGTTGGTCAAAAAAATGTGTTCGCCATGGGAATTGAGGTAAGTCACCGAAAAGGTGATGTTGCGCGACACCTGCTGTTCGATACTCACCGCGGTCTCCAGGGCGTAGGGTGCCCGGAGGTTGGGCGCGATGCGGTAGATGGTCGGCGCCGTGGCGCCGCTCGACGCGATCACGGAGAGGCCTGGTATTGCGGGATAAAACGCGGGATTCCGGACCACGTAACTGAGCTGGTTGGCGCCGTTCAGGCGCGCCGCTTGAATCATCTGGTCGTCGTCCAGCCGGTCGTAGAAAATGCCGAACCCGGCGCGTAGCACGGTCTTGATGTTGGACCCACGGCCCAGTCCCCAGGCCAAGCCCAGCCGCGGCGCCCAGTCGCCGTGATCGCTGACTGCGTTCTGAGACTCGAACCGGAGCCCGTAGCTGGCGGTCAGGTTGGGGCGGACTTTCCAGTCGTCCTGGACGTAGAGCGCTCCATCCAGGCGGTTGACGTGCGTGATGGGATTGCCGGAGGTGAGGTTGAACTGGCTGGGGCCGAAGCCCGCGGCCTGGATCTCCGTCATCGTCATCCCCTGGCTCAAGTCCTGCTCGGTCGTCTGGTAATCGGCCAGGGAGTTGAAGATGAACGTGCCGTTGAAGTTGGCGTTGGTGTTTTCGGTGCGGCTGATGTCGCGCAGGAATCCGCCGAACTGCACGTAATGCTTGCCCAGGGTCAGGGTGGTGAGGTTTTGGCCTTCGTAGTGCGATTCGCTGCGGGAGAGCGACCCGACGTTGGATCCTCCCCCGGTGAAGGCACCGAGCACTTCGAGGGTGGGCGCGAAGCTTTGCGGCAATTGGGTATTGTGAAAGTGCAGGTATTGGAAGCGCGTTTCGTTGACCACGCGCGGGCTCAGCACCTGGGTGTCGCTCACCTGCAAAAGATGGTGCCGGCGGTCGAATTCGTATCCCTGCGAGGGCAACGACTGGGTCCCGATGCCGTCGTTCGTTTCGCTGGTGCCGAAATAATTGTAGCGAACGCTCAGCGTGTTGTTTGGGCTGAACTGGACGTCCACGCGCGGGCTGAAGTTGACTAGCGACAATGGGTTGGGCACCGCCGCCACGTAGCTTTGCGGCTGGAAGTTCGAGTCCAGAATTTGGGTGTTGATCAGGCTGTCGCGGGTGATGTTGCGGCTCTCGCCGGAGAAGAAGAAGGAAGCCTTCTTCCCCAGCGGGCCGCCCAGTCGCCCGCCGTAAAGCAGACTGTGAAAGGGCGGCTGCGGGATGCCGGAAAGAAACGGGTCGCGGGAATTGAGCGCCGCGGTGTTGCCCTGCACGGAGAGCCCGCCGTGAAATTCCTCGCTGCCGGGCTTGGTGAAGATCTCGATGCGCCCGTACCCCAGCCGGTCGTAGGTGGCGGAAAAGGGATTCTGATTCACGCGCACTTCGCGGATGGCGGATTTGGGCGGCAGATCGCCGCCCGTAAATCCGTCAATGTAGATTTCGGCGCCGCTCGCTCCCACCGAGGGGCCGGCCAATTCCTGCAACTGGCTGAGCAGCGTGTCGGGGTCGTTCGAAAGCGAGCGCAGGTCTTCGCCATTAATCACCACGGCGCTGGCATTTTCTTGGGGAGCGACGGCAACTCGAACAGGCTCCGCCTGAACCTCCACTTGCTGGTGCATGCTCAAGAGCTCGAGCTGGAAGTCGAGCGTAACCGTCTTGCCCGGCTCCATGCGCACGCCCTCCCGGGTAAATACCGCAAAGCCCGGCGCCTGGACGGTGACTGCGTAAGTCCCCGGGAAGAGGTGAAAAACATACTGCCCCTCATGGTCGGTAACGGCGGTGTGACTGGCTCCGGGCTGAGGGCCCGCCACCGTAACCGTCGCGCGCACGATGACCGCCCCGGAAGGATCGGTAACGCGCCCGCGCAGGCGGGCGGCGCCTGACTGCCCGAACAAGGAGGCGGCAAGTCCGAATGCGGCGAAACCAGCAAGCAGGGCTTGCTTTGCCTTACTGCTCTCTATAGACATAGATTTCACCGTGGGCAGTTGCCGTCGACGGAATTGCGAGGTAAAGCCGCTTCAATTGCGGGAGTTCCCGATACCCGTATCCGCTCACATTATTGCCGCCAGTTCCACGGACCACAGCATAACAAACCAACCTGAAAGCTACATGAAAACTTCGGCTGTTTTGTCGCGCCACAACGAGGCTCCACCAAACAAGGAGAGGGGGCACCTGAGGAGGCTAGGGTGACAGTTTGCGAGGCTTGAGGTCGGAACTAGAGGGGGACTTAAAACCCTGCTCGCCTTCGGGCCAGTGAGATATGGTGCGGGAGAAAGGGAAGGCAACCGATTGACCGACCACGCCTTCTGTCGCGGGTGATTTCCCGCCAGCGGGCGTTGAGTGATCGTAATAGCAGGCCGCAAACCGAGCTACACATTCGAGATCGGGAGCCGAACGCGAAAAACCGAGCCTCGGCCCACGGCGCTTTCAACGTCGATTATTCCCCCATGGGCTTCGGTAATCCATCGCGCGATGGCCAGACCTAGTCCTGTGCCTCCGCGGCTACGTGAGCGGGCTTTGTCCGCCCGATAAAACCGTTCGAAGATATGCCGTAGATCACCTTCTGCGATACCTAGTCCGGTGTCCTTCACTTCCGCCATCGCGAATCCATCCAGAGTCCTAAGCGAGACGATCACCTTACCGAGCGCAGGCGTATATTTAACCGCGTTATCCAGTAGGATCAAGAAAAGGCGGTGTAAAGCGTGCGAATCACCTTCGACCAGAACGGGTGGAGCAGGGATTTCGCAGCAAAAACTGACCTGCTTAGCTTCCGCCAGGGTGCGCCCCTCGGTGCAAGCCTCGCGCAGACTTTCGGCCAGATCGAGCGTCTCGATGTTCAAGGTCTCCATACCAGAGTCCGCTCGGGCCAGCAACATCAGTTGCTCGATCAAGAGAGAAGTTCGCTCGAGCTCTTTAAGTATTTGGACCAAGGCCTCCCGGTATTCCTCTCCCGAGCGAGGCTTACGCAGCGCGAGTTCAGCCGTGGTCCGCATCAGAGTCACGGGGGTTCGCAGCTCGTGAGAGGCGTCCGCCGTGAATTGCACCATCTTTCTGAAAGCAGCTTCAAGCCTTTCCAGCATTTCGTTGAGTGTCTCGGAGAGGCGTTGTAATTCGTCACCGCTCTGGGAAACCGGCAGCCGGCTTGAAATGTTCGCGCGACCGATGTGGCGAGCGGCTCGAGAGATTTCGTCCACAGGGAGAAGGGCACGGCGGCTCATCCAATAACCGCCCACGGACGCGAAAATCAGGAGCACAGGGCTGAGCAGAAGAAGCAGCCACCGGTAGTGTTCGAGTGCTTCGTCAAGGTCGTGCATACCCGCCGCGACTTGCACGCGGTAAGTTTCGTCGCCGACGCGGATCTCCTGTGTCAACAGCCGAAAGGGCCGGTGGCTGAACCAAAGGGTGGATAACCCGAAATTCCCGCCTGCGGTCCGAGGCACGTTATAGAATTCCATGAGGTGGGAGCGGTAAACCCAGTGTCCCTCCCCGTCAGATACTTGCAACAGGTTACCTTCCTCCCCGAATTCGGAATGCTCTCTCAGGGCGTGCGCCACCCTTTCCGGGGCCTTGAATGCGACACGCTCCAGGAGTTCGCGAATGCCCGCCGCCTCGTCGTGCAGCCCTCGGTCCACGGTCACCAGAATACTATGCCGCATGGCGAAGTACGCGACCGTGCCGAACAGAGCAAAGGTCGCGGCCAGGACCGCGAAATACCAGACGGTTAATTTCACCCGAATTGGCAGCGGGCTCATGCCTTCGGCCCCTCACTGAGGCTATAACCCGTCCCTCGCACGGTGTGGAGCAGTTTTTGATCAAAACCGCGATCGACTTTGCTTCGCAAAAGCCGGATGAAAGCGTCGAGGGTGTTCTCCTCTACTTCCTTGTCGAATCCCCAAACCGCTTCGATGATGGCATGGCGAGAGATTACCTGTCCTGGCCGACGCATCAGGAATTCTAGGAGCCGGTATTCGGTTGGGCTAAGATGAATTCTTTGCTTTCCCCGTGACACCTGGTGCGTGGAGGGTTCCATCACCAAGTTAGCCACACGCAAATAAGTGAGGCGAGGACCGGATCTCCGTCTGGCCACGGAGCGGAGCCGAGCCAGCAGTTCTTCGAAGGCGAATGGTTTGGTCAAATAATCATCCGCTCCGGCATCGAGTCCGTTTACCACGTCGGGGATCGCGTCGCGCGCGGTAAGCATCAGAATCGGGGTGGAGTCTTTATTCCGGCGTAGTCGACGCGCCACTTCGAAGCCATCCACCCCCGGGAGCATAATATCGAGCACGATGGCGTCGAATTCATATAATTCCGCAAAATCCAGAGCACTTGCGCCGTCGTGTGCCAGAACAACCGAATGGTTCTCTTCTTCAAGACCTTTCTTGAGAAGGCCGGCCATCTTCCGTTCGTCCTCGACGACTAGAATTCGCATGTTGACACTTCTCTTGCTGTCCTCACCAGCAGCTCAGATTGTCTTCCGGAGCGTGGGGCGGAAGCTGATATTCGGCGAGGTGGGCTGTCATGACCCTGTAGAGGCTTTGTTTCCGGCCTTGGCGAATCTTAAGATTGTAACGACAACTGAAACCTTTTGTGCACGGCATTGTTACGGCTGGCGGTCCGACATCTAGGCGCAGAGGACATATGACCAGTTCGATCGTGTCGAACATTGTGCGCAACGAAAGGCCATGAACTGGAATTTCCATTTTCGACACCGGTGACGCTCCGCAGCATACAACTGGCCGGTCCCGAATGCAACTGTCAGTCGAGTTTGGAAAAGCCCTGATACATCGTATCCACCCTGTGGAATTGAAGTGTGTAAGTGGGAAGAGGAGGAGGGAGATGACTGCCTTGCTGGGGGGAGAGCATGGCAGTCGCCGCGCCGGCATAGAATCGTCGGGTTATGGCCGCTCCGGTTGCCTACTTCGAGATCGTTCGCCAAATGAAGAACCCTTTTAACTATCGCTTCCGCCTAGTCACGCACCCTCGCCAGCACGGGATCAAGGCGGCGGACCGAGCCTTCCGGACCACCCTCCAAACCGTCCGCAAGTGGCTGCGCCGGTACCAGCAGCAAGGGTTGAAAGGTTTGCAGGAACTCTCCCGCGCTCCCCACACCTGCCCTCACAAGATCACTGCTGTACTTCAACCTGGCGCGACCGAACTCCCACAAGCAAGGTCTAACCCCTTGGCAGATCATCCAACAACTGGCTCCCCGTCTCCCCCTGCGAATCTGCTTGCTTCCTCCCGTCCTGCTGGATTATCGGTTCGACGCCGGGCCTCGAGACTATCCCACCCCAGAGGGGATACCATCTACCTGGGCCTCCCTAAAAGTACATAGAGAGATATCAGCATCCGTAGAATTTCAAGTGCCATTTCAGCTATTCGATTCGCTCCTAATTCTTTTGTTTCTCGCTACGCAAACGAAATGTCATTCGTGGCATCGTTGGGAGATTGTGCTATTCCCAAAGGACCCTCAAAATATCCTCCCGTTTCTTTTTGGTAGGCCTGTGCTCTCCTCTCTCCCACTTGGCGACCGTGGAGGGGTCCAGCCCGACCCTTCTGGCGAACTCCCCCTGCGACAATCCGAGGGCCGAGCGTATCGCTTTCAGCCTTTGGCCGAGTGACCACCCGGGATCATACGGTGCATAGCCCAGAAAGTTGATGATTCCGGGCATGGACCGCACCTCCGGCAGGACACGGTTCGTCTCCCAGAGGTAGACGGTTGACTCCGCGACCCCAATCCGGGCTGCCACTTGCTTTTGAAGGAGACCCAGATCCAGCCGCTTCTTGCGGATATGGTCGCCTAATGTCTTGATTTCTTTGGGATAGGCTGGAAGAAGCGGTCTTTGGGCTTTGAGGGTCCACCTGCAACATGGCAACGCAACCCTGTCCGTGCGGTCACTTTAACGATCCGACGCGCGAATGCACCTGCACACCGCCGATGATTCAGCGATACGTCTCCAAAATCTCCGGCCCCTTGCTCGACCGCATCGATATTCACATCGATGTGCCGGCGGTGAAGTATCGCGAACTCTCTTCCCCGGATCTTTCGGAAGGCTCTGCCGTCATCCGCGAGCGCGTCGCCGCGGCTCGACGCGTGCAGTTGAAACGCTTTGCCAGCGACAGAATTTTCTCGAACGCTCAGATGACGCCGCGGTTAATTCGCAAGTACTGCGCGATCGACGACGCTTGCCAGCACCTCATGGAAACCGCCATCACCAAGAAAGGCCTCAGCGCCCGCGCCTACGACCGTATCCTCAAAG
>CAZIDA010000112.1:0-8580 GCA_964537865.1 uncultured Acidobacteriota bacterium | reverse complement strand
GGTGACCTCGTGTTTCCAAATTTCATGATCCTTCCAATTTCCTCCGATGATTAATCCTTTTCTCGCCGCCGGCCCGTTTCATGGCGTGATCGCCGGCAGCGGCGCCCCCGCCTTCCCCAACGGATCGACCCAAGCATCCTGGATCGCCTTCAACTCCGGCTAAAAAAAATCAACGCAATCTAACGATTGCGCCGTATGCCACTGCTCTGTTTCCGGATCCGAACTGGGCGGCTCAAGATGCGGACTTCCCTTTCAACTGCTCAATTGGCGCTCAACATCTGGGTGACCGTGCTGGCCATGAAATCCACCAAGCCGATGGCGCGGTCGTAAGACATGCGCTTCGGTCCGATGATTCCCAGCGAACCCACCAAATTCCCGTCGGACCAATACGGCGCCGTAATCAAGGCGCATTGCTTCAATTCCGAATCGCTGTTCTCCGACCCGATCAACACTTGCGTGCCCACGTCGCGCGCCTTCAGGCACTCGTTCAGCAATCGAACCAATTTCGACTTCTCCTCCAGCGCCGCCAGCAAACCCTGCAGCTTTTCCACCTCCAGCGCCGTGGCTTCGTTCAGCATTTTGGACGCGCCGTCCACAAACACCTCGGAGGGGCCCTCTTCTTCGGAAAGCTCCCGTTGTTGAAAGAGGAAGAGCGCGTTTTTCAGCAGCTCGTCGCAGTAGGCCTTCTCTTCGCGCAACCGTTGCTGCAATTCAGACCGCATGGCGGTCAAACTTTTGCCCGGAAAGTGGGTCATCAAATACTGCGCGGTGCGATCCAGCTCGCTTTGCGTGAACGACTCCCGAAGTTGCAGCGTCCGGTTTTGAACAATGCCCGGCTTGGTCACGAGCACCACCAAAACCCGGTGAGACGACAACCGCACAAACTCTAGGTGCAGCAATTCGTTCTGCACGGCATTTGCCGCAATCACGAGTCCCACGTGATTGGAGAGTTCCGCCAAGAAGTGCGAGACTTTCTCCAAAGGCCGAGCGGCGCCTTCAAAATCCTCCTCCAACCTGGAGCGAATATAATCCTCGTCGGCTGGAAGAACTCTCGGGCTCCCTTTCAACGTATCGACGAACCAGCGATATCCTTTGTCGGTGGGGATGCGCCCCGCCGAGGTGTGCGGCTGCTGCAGGTATCCTTCTCCTTCCAGCTTTGCCAAAATATTTCGAATCGTCGCCGCGCTGAGGCCCAAGCGCGTGCGGCGCAGAAGGGTCTCCGAGCCGACGGGCGCCCCTTGGCCGATGTACGTCCGCACCAACATCAGGAGAATTGCTTGCGCTCGGGCATCGAGATTCTCGAAGTTCATAACTTTAATTATTCAAGAGCACAAAAGATTGCCGCTCTTCCCCGCGGCGCAAGTTTCGAAAATCTCGCTTTTCTGACAAGATTTTTGGGTCGCCACAATGTAACCATGAGTTCCATTTGGTTGCGGCCCCGGGCCGCCCCGCGGCGCAATGAATTCGCTCATCCAGAGAGAAGCCGTTCAACATCAACACGCGAATCAAGTTTAAGATGCAGTCCCAGGGGTGTCAAGCGCTAAGCCCATGAGAAATCGGGCCGTTATTTAACCGGTGAGTGAATTCTCTTTCACTGAGACGAAACCGCCGCGCTCTTCATTGCCGGAATTTCCGATCGTTCCATCTCCGTGAGCGGTTCCGAATGAAAGCGGATGGAGAACTCCTCAGCCAGTCCTTGGGTCAACGCTTCTTCCACCGGGGCGCGAGCGACGGCTCGGCCCAAAAGAGCTTGAAGCGTCGTGATTTTTTTCTCCAACATCTTTGCGTCCGATCGGGTGGCTTGAGCCAAGAGCGGCACATCGCAATCCATCAGCAGAGAACCGTGCTGCAAGAAGCCGCGCTGCAATCTCCGTTGGGCGCTGCCCACCAGCTTGCGCTGGCCCACCATGAGTTCATATCGGGAAGGACTGTTGAAGCAAGGATGCTTGACGGTGAGCGGATTTTCGGGGGCTTCGAGCGCGTGGGTGGGGGAATCGGCGAGCACGGCGTCCACTCCGAGGCGCCGCAATCCGCGGCACAATCCCGAGGCAATCGTTTTGTAAGTGCCCAGCACTGACGCGGAACTGAAAACCTCTTGATCGTTTGAAATGACCGCGTAGGTCAGTTCGCGATCATGAAGCACGGCGCGGCCACCCGTGGGGCGGTACACGATGTCGATTCCATGTGACCGGCAGAACGCCACATCGGCGGCGGTTTCTTTCTTTTGATGCCGCCCCAACGAAAGCGTGGGCGTGGTCCATTCATAAAAGCGCACAACGGTGCGTGGCCGCCGATCTTTCTCGAGTTCGAACAAGAACCATTCGTCGATGGCCATGTTCTCTTCGCCGGGTCGCGCCGGATCGCTGATCAGCCGCCAAGTTTTCATCACCGTTGTCATGGCCGAGAGATTTTACATCGGGGGATGGAATTTCCCAAGCGGGACATCATCGCGCGCACCGTTCTATCGTTTTCCGATGGTCTGACGATTTCAAGAGAAACCAGGAAACTCTTTCAAGTTTGAATTCCGATCCAATCCGGATCCATTGAGGCAGGAGCGACTCCTCTCGCCGAAAAATTCCGCGGAACACTGTTCGACGAAGGAAGAATCTGTTATTGTAATGCCCGTTTTTCAAATGGCGGTTTCCGCGCGACCTACGCTAGCGCGACGCGTATTTCATTCCATTCGAAAAGGTGAACTCGGCCTACGAAACGAAAGTCATTTCTTCTCGCTGCTACTCTTCTTTTTCTCATCGCGACGTTTGGGCTCGCCGTTCGTGGCCAAAATGAGAGGCCGCGACGCGAACGGGCGCCGGACCAACCTCAGGATGAGGAAGAGCTGAACCGGGAGCTGTGGCAATTTGCCGGAAAGATGCCTTACGCTGAGGCGCTGCGATACGCGGCCGCGGCGCAACGCCGGTCTCGCGCGGCACAGGTTTCGGAAGCCGTGCTGCCGACCGGATGGAAGATCGCTCCCGCGGGCACGCAGGTCGAGGTGGGACGGCTGCCCTACGAAGCCGTTCCCTTTGCGGGACATGTGGTCGTTCTCAACACCGGCTATTACAATCTGGAGCCGCAGAAACTCTCCGTCGTCGACCTCGCCACGCATCAAGTTTCGAAAACCATCCGCCTGAATTCCATTTTTCCCAGCGCTCAAGTCGGCCTGGACGGAAAGCTCTACGTCAGCGGCGGATTCGATCAGAAGGTCTACCGCCTGAACTCGCAATTCGATTTGGATCGGGCGTTCAATATCCGGGGATACGCGGCGGGACTGGCCGTGGTGGACGCCACTCACCTGGCGGTGGCTTCGCTCGCCGGCATCAGACCTCACGGAAGTTACGATCAAGGCACGCTCACGCTTCTCAACACCCAGACGGGCGCCGCGGAACGCGAAATCAATCTCGGATATTATCCGTATGCGGTCCGGCAGATTCGCGGCAAGCTTTACGTCACTCTGTTGGGAGAAGACAAGCTGCTGGTGGTGGACGATCAACTCCGGCATCTTCGAACGATCCGAGTCGGCAAGACGCCGCAAGAGATGTGCGGCGACGGAGAGCGATTGTACGTCGTCAACAGCAATTCCGACGACCTGTCGGTCATCGACACGCGACGTGACGCCCTCATCTCGACCATTCCGGTGAAAAGTTCTCGCGACCGCTTTGGCGGCGCTCCCACTTCGTGCACGGTCGACGGAGACCGGCTCTATGTGACGCTCGCGGGAATGAACGCCGTGGCCGTCATCAACGCCAAAACCCACGCGCCGATCGGCCTCCTTCCCACCGGCTGGTATCCCACCAAGGTGCTGCTCGACCAGGGCCGGTTGCTGGTGGTCAGCGCGAAAGGCATTCACGCGCGCCGGCCCAACATCCACGGTCCCCAGCCGGTTCGAGAGAGGAACGGACCGCAATATGTTTTGACGCTCCTCAAGGGAAGCCTCTCGGTCATTCCGAAAGATCAGATCGCCGGCCATCTGAGCGCTTGGACACGGCAGGTTCAGGCGGGAGCGCCGTGGTTCAATCCGCGCAGTGGGTTCAAGCTCCCGATCCGCCATGTGTTTTACATCATCAAAGAAAATCGAACTTACGATCAAGTGTTGGGCGATCTGGGCCGCGGCAATGGCGATCCCAAGCTGACGCTGTTTGGACGCGAGATCACGCCCAATCACCACGCGCTGGCCAAGCAGTTTGTGACGCTCGACAATTTTTTTGCCGACGGCGAAATCAGTGTGTTGGGACACAGTTTCACCACCAGCGGATACGCCAGCCCGTTTTTGGAATGGCTCGGCAACGCTCAGTACTCGAAGCGCTACATCGGTTATCCGTTCGGATCGGTTCCGGCCGTGACGTCGCCCGCTTACCTGTGGGATTCATTGGACGCTGCGCGCGTCGACTATCGCATCTACGGCGAGAATTATTTTCTCTTCAATCGCGCTTACCGTATTTTCGTGGACGCCTACGGGCCGGACAGCGTCCTGGCAAAAAAGTTCTATGCGCGGACGATGGCGCTGGCGCCCCGAGGCGATCGCGGCAACGAATTCTACGAGCTCGCCAATCCTTACTACGGCCACGCCGACACGATGGCCGAGGCGGAGCGGCTTCTTCACGATGAAAAGTTTGTCAGCGCACTTTCAGAGTTTCTGCTGGGGGATGACAGCCTCCAAAACGCTCTGCGCGAGAAGCCGGCGGTTCGCCGCCAGTTTGCGGAGTACCTTTATCATTACCCGTTCAACTATCGTTCTTGGGATTTGAGTTACTCCGATCTTGACCGCGCGCGAGCGTGGCGAATCGATTTTGAGAATCAGCTCAAATTGCATCACGTGGTTCCGTTTCAATACATCTGGCTGCCCAACGATCACACCTTCGGTATGTACCCTCAATTGCTCAATCCTTACCAGTTCGTGGCGCAAAACGACGCGGCGCTGGGACAGATCATCGAGACGATTTCGCATAGCCCGGTGTGGCGAACGTCGCTCATCTTGATCGAGGAAGATGACGCTCAGAACGGACCGGATCACGTCGATGCGACGCGCACGGTGGCGCTGGCCGCGGGACCGTACGTCAAGCGCGACGCCGTCGTGAGCGACCGTTACGATCAGTTGAGCATGCTTCGGACTATCGAGATTTTGTTGGGGCTGCATTCACTGAATCTCAACGACCGCCTGGCCGTCCCGATGTTCGACATCTTCACCGACAAACCGAACTTCACGCCGTACGTCGCCACAGCGCCTTCCGATAAACTCACCGAGGCCGATCAGAAACGGTACCAGTCGTTGAATAAGAAGTGAGGGAGATGACGGGCGGCGCACACATCGTCCGCTTTTGAGGACGATGTGCGCGGCCCATTAACTGGTCATTCATTGAACCACGGCGCGGTCGCCCTTGATTTGAAGCGTCCATTGCTTCAGAGCCGCCAAGAACTTTCGAAGGGAATCGCGTGTGTGTTCGTCAATCAGCTCGCCCGCTTCGTTGAATTTCTCCTGGGCCTTCGCCACCATCACCTCGGGGCGATTCAAGATCAGCATGTTCGTGAACACGCCGACTTGGCGCAGATGATATTGCGCCCGCGCAGTTCCGATTGCGCCGACGGACGCGCCCATGATTCCGGTGGGCTTGGCATTCAGGGGCGAAGCGGGAAGACGCGAAAGCCAATCGATGGTGTTTTTCAAAACGCCGGGGATGGAATAGTTGTATTCCGGTGTCACGAGAAGCAGCGTGTCGGCGGTCGTGATCCGCTTGCTCAAAGCTTCCACCGGGGCCGGGATTCCCGCCGCTTCCACGTCGCCGCTGTAAAGCGGAATCGAATCGATCTCGGCTGCCTCAATGGCCATTCCCTCCGGCGCCAACGAAGCGGCTGCTCTGAGAAGCGCGCGGTTGTACGATCCTTTCCGAAGACTTCCTGCGATTCCAAGCACTTTCAAATCCATGATCTTCTCCTAACTTGCCGCGATCCGACAGCGCTCTCGATGAAAATCGTTTGTACCATGACTAACGAAAAGAGTCTCTGCGCGACCTTTGCGATCTCGGTGCCTTTGCGGTGAACGCCGCCTCCAAAACGACGACGCCTCACACCAACGCCGACAACTCCACTTCCAAACCTTTTCCATCTCGCGTGGAATGCTCGCGCGCTTTGGTGATGCGCCACGTGTCGATTGCGACCAACGCCGATGCCTCCGCCGAAGGGTCCGCAAGCAAACGCAATTCGATGGACTCTCTTCCCTCCTGAATTTTCGCGGCGATGGGAGGCGGAACGAATCCGACGATTTGAACGGCGGCATCGCTGAGTTTGTGCACTTCGAAATTGTGATATCGCTTCTCCCGAAAGAGCGGCGCCTCTTTGCTGGCGGGAGCATAAGTAAAGCCATAGACTCCCGGAGGCAAACGATTCACACCGGTTCCCTCTTCCGCCCCCGTGAGGGTACGCACCTGATTCTTTTCTCGCAGCGCCTTGAGTTCCTCTTCCATTGCTCTCGTTGAATCCTCCTGGTCCAAAAAGAACCACGATTTAGAGAACCCTTTCAGGGTTCATATACAAATCCGATTGCCAGCCCAGGGTGGTCCGCCAAAAAGCCGGCGGACAACCCTGGGCTATTGAAGGCGTCCCTTTCAGAGATGCTGACCACCCAGTTTCATTCGATCCATCGATCTTCGCGCACTTGAACGCCCCCGATGCATTCAGGCACGAGGAACAGCCCCGAAAATCGCCAGAGATTCTCTGCGGTCCTCTGCCTAGCAAGCTTCGAAAATCTTGTTTTTCTGACAAGATTTTCAGGTCGCAACGAGGTAACCATGAGTCCGCCGCGGCGGACCGCGGTGAATTGCGGCCCCAGGCCGCTAGGCGCCTCTGCGTTGATCCGACGCCGCGCGATCGTCGTCTCACCGAGAAGACGACCGAAAAAACCACGACCCTCTCTCATCCGCTTAAAAATGATTCAAGATTTTATTACTACAGGGAAAGGAAGTCTGTCAAATCCGCGGCCTGCAAAATTGAAACTTCGCCGCCCACCTTTCAACAACCGGCTAGGGCTAATCGATGACTCGCCGATAGAATCCTTTCAGTCCGAGCCACGTGAAAATGATCAAGCTGATGACCAGTCCGCCCAAGATGTAATGCAAATGCATGTGTGGAACGTGAGGAGTAATGGAAGCGCGCAAGGCCTCCGCCATGTAGACCAGCGGATTGATAAGCACCAACCGCTGCATCCACGGAATCCGGTAGAGCGCCTCCCAGGGGTAATAGGTGCAGCCGAAAAAGATGAGTGGCGCGATGATCAGCGAAAACATCAAGCCAATCTTCTCCGGTTTGATGTAAGTGCCCAGCGTCAAACCGAGCGACGACGAAACCAATCCGATGAGGATGGACAAGAAAATGGTGAGCGACCACTGATGCAAGTTCAGCGTCACTCCTCCGTGAAGCATGATCTTCGCCAGCGGCAGCACCAGCA
Organism: uncultured Acidobacteriota bacterium; assembly: GCA_964537865.1. Classification (GTDB taxonomy): domain Bacteria; phylum Acidobacteriota; class Terriglobia; order JAIQFV01; family JAIQFV01; genus CAZIDA01. The sequence goes on along the minus strand of CAZIDA010000112.1, from coordinate 1,142 downwards.
GGCCGGATAAAATCGAGTGAAGCGTTCCCATCACCAGCTTCTCGACGGCAATGAACCTCACGCCGATGGGCGAGAGAACGCGGTCTTCGATCTCCTTGGTATAACCGAGATCGAGCACCAGCGGCAGCGTCACCGCCTGCATCCCCGCAAAGAGCATGGTCAGCGCCGTGACGCCCGGCACCAAGATTTCCTTGAATCCGCTGGTCACCAGGCTCATGCGCATCATCACGTTGCCGAAGATGAAGAGCAAGAACATGGGTTGAACCAGCGTGCGGATCATGAAAGAACCGATGTCGCGCAGCGCCACCACGGTGTCGCGCTGCATCAGCGCCAAGAAGGTTTTCAGATTCATTCGCGCAGTCCTTTTCCCGTCAAAAAGATAAAGACGTTCTCCAAAGTCGGATGAGAGACCTTCACGTCCAAGAGTTCCAGTTGATGATCCTCGACCAGCGAGACCAGCCGCGTCAGCAGCCGCGAGCCCGGCGCGACGTACAAGCGAATCATTCCGTCCAGCGGCTCAACGCGCTGCACTTCCGACATCGCTTTCAACGAATCCAGCAACGCTTGCGTGCTGGAGGCCATGTGCATCTCGATGACTTCTCCGCCGGGGATCAGTTGCTTCAAATTCGCCGGCGTATCCAGCGCGATGATGCGGCCGTGATCGATGACCGCGATGCGATGGCACAATTCATCGGCCTCTTCCATGTGATGCGTCGTCAGGATGACGGTGAGGCCTCTCTGATTCAGCTCCTTGATTTTTTCCCAGATCAAAAGGCGTGACTGAGGATCGAGCCCGACGGTGGCCTCGTCCAAGAACAGCACCTTGGGATCGTGCATGAGCGCGCGGGCGATCATGATGCGCTGAGTCATGCCTCCCGACAACCGGTCGACCTTGTCATTCGCGCGGTCTTTCAGTTGCAGCCACTCCAGCAACTCATCGGCGCGCTCTTCCCGGATTTTTTTTGGCATTCCGAAATAGGCGGCGTGAAAGGTCAAGTTCTCGCGCACTTTGAGGCTGCGGTCGAGATTCATCTTCTGCGGCACGACGGCGATGATGCGCTTGGCGCGAATCGGCTCCCGCGCCACGTCGATCCCGGCAATGACGCCGGTTCCATCCGTGGGGATGATGCGCGTCGTTAAAA
>CAZIDA010000111.1:0-8633 GCA_964537865.1 uncultured Acidobacteriota bacterium | reverse complement strand
GATGGTCTTATCGGGTATCCCTCGCGCATGGAAACCGGATGAGCCTCATAATCAATGCGAAACACAGCGCGGCGGCTTTTGAAAAGATATTGGGATAGAGGTCAGCCTGGTCGAATGTAATGCGAGGTTGGTTGACGGCTGATTCCAGTGCCCCCAGGTCCCGAATACCCCTTGCACCACTGGTACTTGCGATTATTCTATTATGCAGATCCAGAATCTCGGCAAGAGTAAGGCAGCGCATCAGGCCAGCCGTTGATAGAGCTCTTTGTTCTTGGTCAATACCTTGCGGACTGCTGCTTCAAATTCAGGCTCAGGCTGAGAAAGCAGGTCTTCTATGGATGCGGCGACAAATTGATCGGGTGACAACCCAAATTTCTGAGCTATCTTTCGAAGCGATGCGGCCTTGGCGTCTTGTAGTTGTATGGTAATTGTGGTCATGCCAATACCCTCCTGTATATCCTCATCCATAGCATACTAGAATGGCAGCCCCTTTCGCAAATCAATACTCACATCGGCGTTGCGGATCAGCAGCAGGCGGACGCCCCGCGAACTTTGCGGGGGTGGACGACTGTCCGCTGCAGCCGCTGGATGGGCGGGGCGAAGCGACCGACAGCAAGCGGCTGATAATTCACAACGCCGATAGTTCGCAGATTATTTCGTTTTCTTTGCTCTGAACCCCGAATCATCGCCAAGATGAAAGAAGATGTGCCCTTCCATCTGCTTGCCGTTCACCTTAATCCATCCCCGGCCGGAGGCCGCATCACATTCGTCTGATCCATCCCACGAGAATCCAAGAGCCACATCATCAGCGGTTTTCTCAATCCGGCAATCCATCTCTCCCTGAACTGCACCGAACTGAAAAGATCCCGTTCCATCTTTCCGGATGATGACATGACCCGTCACAACGAGATCAACGAAGTCCTGATCCCACTCATCCATGTGGGTAATCCGCCATTTGCCGATATATGGTTCCAATTTCTTCATCATTTTTTTCTGTGAGCGGCGCTGCGGATCAGCCGCAGGCGGACGCCCCGCGAAATTAACGGGATGGACGAACGGAAAAATCAGCCGCGAGTATGCCGAGTCGGCTGGTTTGGCTTGTTGGCCTTTTCTTTCTTCTTCAACGTGTAGCCCTTGATCTTTCGGTTGAACTCGTAAAGATCGCTGAGCTTTTTTAGAACCTTATCAATCTTTGTCATCTTTCAGCTTCTCTACATCTGCCTGATCCTGCTTAGAGTCCCTGGTCCTCTTGAGCCAAATCAGATCTTTCTTATTCGCAAGCTTAACCCTTCCTTCTTCCGACTCTGCTTCCACGGCATTCTGTATTATCTTTCGGACCTCCTCATCTTTGGCAACAAGAATATCGATCAGCATTTCATCCTCTTCGTTTACCACCTTCAAAAACCGGTGAAGCTCGATAGCTACATTCCGGAATGTCCAAGGAGATGCGGATTCGACATATCCATCTTTCTCCAGGATACCTTTCACCTTACGAAAATCATCGGAGTCGACAAGGAGGTCAACGTCTCTGGTAAATCGCGGCTCGGTATAGAATGCCATTGCAACCCCTCCAACGAGAGCATACCTTACCCCCTGTTTCTCCAAGTCGACCACCAACCGCTTGAACTCTTCGAATACATTCATACTGTTCTTCCTATATGCCAACGGCGTTGAGGATCAGCGGCAGGCGGACACCCCGCGAAATTTGCGAAGTGGACGTCTGTCGGCTGCAGCCGCTGGATGGCCGGCGCGAAGCGACGGACCGCAAGCGGATGGCAATCTGTGCTAGACGGCGACTGCCAAATCCGCGACGTCGACAAAGATGTCATGCACGTATGGATCGATGCGTTCACCGAGACCCAACACGGCATGGACAAGCCGGATTGCACCTCGCCACTCAAGTTCAGACCGCGGCCCCTTGACATCCTCCGCATTGAGGAAATGGAGAAACACGGTATGAGCCGGGAGTCCGTTGATGTGTCGCAGAAGATAGTGGTGAGCGAGCCGGTTTGCGTACTGGTAGAAGAGTCCGCTCCAATCGGCTGTCGCCTTTGGGGCGAAGTGGTGCCGCGCTTCAGCCAGGCTGTCTGAGATCAGCTTCATTGACGCCGATGTTGCCCGGCAGCCAGGCGACGCGAGCTCGGGAATGTGAGCCTTTGTTTCGACGAACAGAAACTGACCGTCAGACGTCAGGGCCAACGCGTCCCATACGGGACCCCGCGCCGGCCAGAACTCCGATAGCGAACGATGCTCCAGACTATCGATGCCCAACAAGCGCAGCGCAGCCGTATCTCGATATTCGCGGAACTCGTCATGCGCCCTCGGTGAACGCCAGTCGATTTGCACCGTCGTCGGCAGATCAAGAGCGGCCAGTACCGCTGCGTTCAACACCTCTGGCCGCAGTTCAGCCGCGATCTGCAGCCAGCGTTGACTTCCGGCATTCGCGAATCCACTCATCATTCACCCGTGTCGCCGCCTAACGTCGTGGCGCTGAGCGGCCGGCCCACGCGCGCTTGCGTGTGACGACTAAGCTCACCCCGGTCCGCTCCAGCGCCCTGTTATGCATTGCAACGCCAGCAAGCATCGCTTACTCTGGCAGAGGCTCCAGACCTTTCAGCCGGAACTCGACATCATAGGTCATCATGCTTACGTTTGGCAGAGCCGACAGAGCGTACTGGATACTCTTCTCGGCTTGGTGAGCTATGATCAGCGCCTCCACACTCTGACCGTCCTTGGCCAAGTGCTTCTTAACCCAACCCACGTACTTGAGCGCCTGACCAACAGTCTCATGGGTGCTCTGGTTGCGTTTGAGCTCCACGACCAAGAAACGCAGCTGCACCTTGTGAACCGCAAGGATATCGATCCGCCCGACATCGGTCGGAAATTGATTACCTGCCTCGGGATCATCGGGTGTTTTGAAAACGGTCCATTCCTTCGCTAGCGGCGTTCGGTCCCAGTTCTCGAGAAGGAACTCCTCAAGCTGGCGCTCGAGAGCGAAGCTCTCCCCACCCTGGACGGTCAGCGCAGTGGCCGCGGTACCTGGTTGGGGCAGCCCTTCGGGCTCTAGCAGGAACCACCAAAGCGCATCGAGCGTCCAGAGATCAATGCCCAGATCCGAACTCAGGTGCACGAGAAGGGCGTTGATCTTCTCATAACGTCCGCCGATGCTCTCGCCTCTGTCAAAGTTGGGCCACAGCCCTACTTGTCGAAGCCCTGCCTCGGAGGTGTTGTTCCAGACGCCGTACTTCTCGGGGTAAGCCACTGTCAATATCCCTGTTGCTATTGCCTTGCCGAAGCCGCTCACCATGCCGAGCGCTTCGGCGAACCTCTCACATATCGGTCTGTTCTCGTTCAACAGGATGGCAAGACTGCCACGAAGCTTTCCAATGTCAACTGCTGCGCCGAGGCCCTGCCGGTGGAGGCCAGTCCAGTGACGATTATTCTCAAAGTACAGGAAGGACGTGAACTCCTCCCTTGTCACGCTGGCGACATGCCCCGGCGAGAAGAGTGGCCGGTACTTTGCAAAGACCTGTTCTCGTGTTGCGACGATCTCGTCATAAACCTTCTGCCCTGGCTTGAACTGGGCCAGCGCGCCGCGCAGATCGCCGAGCACCTTGCTGTACTTCGGTTCACTCGTCACGGTTTCCTCTCTTCAGTCAGCACCCGGATTGAAGATGCATAATAATAATTAGACTGATCCGCATAAGATGCGAAGTTCTCGTTTTCTGTCGGCATAATACGATTTCGAATTCCTTGCCGAAGACATATTATCACCCTTGCTTTCAATTCCTTGCTTCCTGCCCGACGGGTTATGACGACATCTTATGCAGATCGGCATGACACATCCTTCTGGTACGAATTCAAAAACAGTCCACTGGAATGCGGACGCCTGCCGCTGCCTGTATCGGGGGATGAGAATCCCAATGGTTTTCTTTCGAGAAAGAATCTGTCAATTGAGAACTGGGAGCAATCATAGAACCGTCCAATCGTCGGGGGAACGATCGAGCTTCAATTCGGGGACGAAATACGTATGGAATATACGCCGCGCGAAAAACTGCGTCAAGGAAGGTCCCGTCTCGATGGATGGGGGCTGCCTGCCAGCGCAGGAAGGCGCCTGTCCGTTGGGCCCCGAACAAAAACCATCAAGATTTGCCGGGCCTTGAGGCCCTCCCTGCGGCCGCCTTTGTTGGACTCATCGATGGCTTAACGATCTTCAGTCCGCAGTGCTTGGCGATGGGATGGAAGTCGCGATCCTGGTGAAGGAGGGGAACGTCATGTTCCATCGCAACAGCCGCAATCATGCAGTCCACGGCGTTGCGAATCGTGATCCCTTGGCGTCGAAGTCTCCGATACAGTTCCGCGGCTTCAATGAACGTGTGCCGGCTCATCGGGAGGAAGAGAAGCGCCTCGAAGCGGGATAGAGTCTTGCGATAATCGGCGTCGTCGCGAATTCCCTGAAGCACTTCGGTGAGAATCACTCCACAGATGCAAAGGTCCTCTCCCGCAACCAGCGCGTCCTCCAACGCCCGCACCTGGGGCGAACCTTTTCCGCGGAAAAGATCGATCCATACGGAGGTGTCGACGACGATCACGTTCGGCCTCGGCTTCTTCGCCAAGCGCGGAGATTGCCTTGCCAGGATATCCGGCCCTTCAATTCCAACACCTTTTTCTGACGCCCATGCCGGAGGAGTTCCTCCAAAGCATGATGAATCACACCTCGCCGTGTCTTGATGCCGGTTTCCCGCTGGCACTTTTCGACGAGATCATCGTCCAAAACAACGTTTGTTCTCGACATGCCTCATTCTCTCCTTCCGATACACATAATATGCCATAGGAATGTGTACGACAAGAGTCTTTTCAGAAGACCAAAGTTGGGGGCTTGGCGCACACATATGCGTCTGGCATGTACCTGCGGTTTGTAGAAAGGCCGGCCGTGTCCATTCCACAAATATGTGCAGCGTGCTCACTTTGGAAAGGCCGTTCAACGCAGGGGCGCAGAGCGGCCTGGGGCCGCAACCAAATGGTGCTCATGGTTACGTCGTTGCGACCTGAAAATCTTGTCAAAAAAGCAAGATTTTCGAAACTTGCTAAGCAGAGAGCGCAGAGGTTCGCAGAGAAAGGCCACGCAAAACCAATTTCAAATCCGAAGGCGCTTTGGTATGATGGCGCTGCTTGAGGTGGACATCGACTTCATGCTCCAGAGTCCAATCGAATTGCCTGTCCGAATTTCAAAGGACGCCGAAAAGGATTCATTCAATTCATGCTCATCGAATCGATTGCCCCAACCCGCGTGGATTTGGCCGGGGGAACCGTGGACATCTGGCCGCTGTACCTGTTTCACGAGGGCGCGTCCACCGTCAATTTCGCCATCGATCAATTTGCCAAGTGCGCCATTCGAACCCGCCGCGACCATCGCATCGTTTTGCGATCCATCGACGGGAACAAGACGGCGCGGTTCAGTTCGCTGAAGGATTTGAAAAACGACACGACGCTTTCGCTCCTCTCCAAGCTTATCGCCGAGTTTGCGCCATCGAGGGGCCTGGAAATGACGACGCATTGCATGGCCCCGGCAGGCTCCGGGCTGGGCGGCTCGTCGGCTCTCAACATTGCCATCTGCGGCGCGCTCAACGCGCTGACTCACGCGCGCTTGAGCAAGACCGCCATTCAGTCGCTTGCCAAAAATGTCGAAGCGCAAGTGATCGAGATTCCCACCGGTGAGCAGGATTACTTTCCTCCGCTGTACGGCGGCGCATTGTGTCTGCATCTGAAACCGCAGGGAATTCAAGTGGAGCGGCTGAACATTTCGCTGAAGACGTTGGAGGATCATCTGGTCCTCTGTTTCACCGGGGAGCCGCGCTATTCCGCCATCAACAATTGGGAGATGTTCAAGCGGCACGTGAACGGCGATCGTTCGACCATCGCCAAGTTTGCCAACATCGTCGCGAGCGCCGTCGAGATGCGGGCGGCGGTGCTTGATGGCGATTTCAAATCGTTGACGACGGCACTCGGTCGCGAGTGGCGGCATCGCAAGCATCTGGCCCCGCGCATCACCACGCCGTTCATGGAGAAGCTGACGCGCATAGCGAAACAACACGGCGCTCCCGCGGCCAAAGTGTGCGGCGCCGGCGGCGGAGGATGCATGGTGTTCGCGACGACGCCGTCGCGAAAAAAGGCCGTGCAACAAGCGCTTCAAGACGCCGGCGGACGCGTGATCGATTTCCACATTGTGCGCCAAGGTTTGAGCGTGAGAGTTACGAGAACGAAATCGCGCGCAGCTTCTGGAATCTGAGCAAGGCCGATATTCGTTAAGGCGTTTATGGAAGCCCATCCGGTATTCAACATCGATTCTTCTCCGGCGCCGCGGACTTCGATGTTGATCATCCTGCTCCTCGCTCTCCTTCCCCGATTGGCGTTTGTTTATTTCACTCCCCAGATTCTCTTCGACACCTACATGTACGAAGAAATCGGTTATGCCATCGCGCACGGATGCGGCGTGGCGCAAATCAAGGGAATGTACCATCCCGTGCGCGACTACTCGGTCCGTCCCGTGGGCGAGTCGCACCAGGAGCTGCCGTGCGATCACTTCACGCCGACGTACGTGCGTCCGCCCATCTATCCGTTCTTTCTCTCCCTCTTCTATCGTTTCTCGCTCGGCGACACCGGGGCGCGCGTGGCGCAGGCGCTTCTTGACGCGCTCATCGCGGTGGCGCTTTTTGTTTTCGGAAGGCGCTATTTCAATCGTTTCACCGGATGGTTCGCCGGCCTCTTTTTCGCCTTTCATCCCTTCGTGATCATCTGGCCGCGATACATTTTGACGGAAGCGCCCTTCGCCGATCTGCTCGCCGTCGCCGTTCTGCTGCTCGCCGTCGGCTGGACAAAGGATCGTCTTCGGATATTATTTTTTGCCGGGCTGGCGCTGGGCGTGGCCACGCTTTGCCGCACCACCAGCATCCTGCTTCCGCTTTTCCTCCCGCTGATCTTTCTTCGTCGAGAGCAGCGCCAACAATGGAAGCGGACCGTGATGCAGTTGCTGATGGTCGGCCTCGGGTTTTGCGCGGTGATGGCGCCTTGGGTGATTCGCAATGACCGCATCTTTCACGAGCGCTTTTTGGTTTCCGGGATGCAGTCAACGAACCTGTGGGTGGCGTCGCTGGACTGGGACTCCTCAGTAGAGAATTCGGGCATCGCATTTTGGCTGATCGGACAGCGATTTAAACAAGGAGAGACTTTTGGATTAGGTCCGGTCGTGCCAGGAAAGATACATCCGCTTCAACCTATGTTTGGCGGCAATGAATACGGCGATCCCATCAACATGCTCGCCGCCGAAAAGGTCTTGCGGCGTCACGCCCTCGAAAATATCCGCCGTGCGCCGTTTCATTTTTTGTGGAATCGGATTCGCGCTTATCCGGGTTTCCTTTTCGAAAGCTTCTACTATTTTCCGCAAACTTTGGGAGAGTACCGACGCGAAGGAAACTGGGCCGCCATTCTGGGAAAGCTCGCCTACAATCTGATCTTTCACGCGCTGGTCTTTTTCCTGGCGCTGGTCGGATGTTTGGAAATCAAGCGATCGCTACCGCTCTTCTTCATGGCCTTACCCACCTTTTATCTGCTCGCCGTCCACCTGCCGCTCTTTCACGAAGTTCGCTACAGTCTTCCGATGTATCCTTTTCTGGCGGTTCTTTCAGCGGTCGGCACTCAGGTGCTGTGGATTCGGTGGAGAAAGTTTCGATCAGCGGATGGGAGATGAAGAAGACATTCTTGACTCCTGTAGGATCCCCGGTATTTTCTCTGCGTCATCTCTGCGCACTCTGCGCCTCGGCGTTCAATGCTTACCTGAAAATTAAGACATCTCAATGACTGTTTGCGCCCCGCAGTGATCATCGCTGCTTGTTTTGCTTTTGAAATTCTGTCGCCCCTGACCGGGGCTCAACAATCTCATTTCCCTCTACCCCACCCTTGCTCCACAGAAAACGTGGAGCTGCGGGTGGGGCTAGAAATATGCCGGTCCTACGGACCTTAAGGCCCTCCCAAAGCACGGTCCTATTGCTCTCCCATCCTTAATATGAACCGGGGCGATGAGATTCGAGCATATGCAATGGAGTATGCCAGAAGATTTCTGTCGTGGTGGGATTGAAAACTCTTTGGTGAGTGCGCGGCTGATTCGAAGTTTACCCCGCCCGTTCATATCCTTCTTTCAGAACCTGCATCGTGTGAATGACGTTGAGGTGTGTTCCCTGCTTCACTTGAATATTGCAGGCGCCGCACGAGGTGGCGGCGGTCTTCGCGCCAGACTTCTTGATTTCTTCGAAGAGTGGCGCTCCGATCTGCATGGAGAGATCGAAGTTCTCTTTTTTGAATCCGAAGGTCCCGGCGATGCCGCAGCAACTGTCGCGAATCTCGCGGACTCGCACGCCCGGCACCAAGCGCATCAAGCGAATCGGCTCGGCTTCAACGCCCTGCGTCTTCAAGTGACAGGCGTTGTGATAGACCAAGTCATAATCCACGCGGCCCAAACGAAGATTCAGCTCGCCTGGTTCGTGAAGCTTCCACAAAAACTGATGAACGTCGAAGGTGTTTTCGGCGATGCGTCGCGCCGCTGCGGTCTGCAGCAAGCGCGGCCAATCTTCTTTGAT
>CAZIDA010000110.1:0-8638 GCA_964537865.1 uncultured Acidobacteriota bacterium | reverse complement strand
CCGTCATGACGAAGAGGCGCCGCCGATCTTGGATTCGGAGATCGTGGCAGTGGACGAAGAGAGATTCTCCGGCGGGCGCGAACGCGAGCGAAAATCCGAAGTCCCACATGAGTCAGATGCCATCGATGAGCGACGTTATTCCAAGTGGTTGACCTCGAATGTGCTGCCGCAGAAACAATCCGGTTGGAGCGCCGTCATGGTGCGAGCGCCGTTGGGCGATCTGACGGTGGATGAGATGCGCAGGATTGCCGCCATCTCGCGCCGCTACGGCGGCGGCCGTTTGCAAGTCGCGATTTCACAAAATCTCTTGCTGCGGTGGGTTGCGAATTCGCTGGTGCGACGCGTTTACGCGGCGCTCCATCACGCCGGCCTCACGCGCAGCGGCGCGCATCAACTGGCCGACATCACGCGCTGCCCCGGCGCCGACACCTGCCAGATCGCCATCACGCACTCGCGCGGTCTGGCCGAAACATTGGCGCCCCTGGTCGAAAACGGCTTGGGCGAATTTCCGGGGCTGCAACAACTCTCCATCAAAATTTCCGGATGCATGAATTCTTGCGGCCAGCATCACGTCGCCGACATCGGATTTTACGGCGCCAGCGAAAGCGTCAAAGGGCACGAACTGCCGAAGTACGTCGTCATGTTGGGCGGCCGGACGCGTGAAGGCCTGGCCGAGTTTGCAGTTCCCCTCGCGCAGATTCCGGCGCAACGAGTTCCGGCGGCCACCAAGGAATTGCTCCTCTTCTATCGCGAGCGGAAGCAAGAGAATGAGCTGTTCCGCGATTTCGTGGACCGCTTGGGCAAAGCGACGTTCCGAGGATTGTTGGCGAAACATCAGGCGCTCGACTCCTACGAAGCCTCGCCGGAACTCTTTCGCGATTTAGGCGTGAAAGAAGAGTTTCAGGTGGTCCTCGGCGTGGGTGAGTGCGCGGGCGTGACGACAAATGCGAACGGCGCGCGTCTCGAACGGATCAACACTTTTGGCAGTTTGCGACCTTATGGTTTGAAGGCCTCGTTCGGCGTGACGGTTAATTACCGATATCTCCCTGCTAAACTCGAGGAGAATCACGAGCGCTTCGTGCGCCGGGGGAAAATTGAGGTGTCAAGCGGTTTGTTCCACGAGTACCGGACGGTTGCGGGAATGTGGAGAGGAACTCGGGAAAGCGCAGAACGCGGGAAGAGGGCCTAAAGTCATCCATTGTCGGGGATTGCCCAATCCCTTCACTACGGCTCCATGGTGGAAGGGTACTTTTGCGCCTTCTATTATGATTATTGGTTTGCATTCCTTGTCAGTTGAAAAGACCCGGGAGATAATTTATCTTGCTTTGACGGATTTGCAGTTCTATAGTTCTTGGTTGTTGACGGGTCGACGATGGCATTCTTGATTAATTGACCGAGAGATCTCTTCAACGGGATTTTGGCACCCACACCTTTTCCTTTCGCGAGGGGGAAAAGAAGCCCCCTTGCTTCCTGGTTGTTTATGCTGAAGTTCACTCCGATACTCTTTCCGGCAAACCACGCCTGATAGATCAAAAAGGAGGTAACCATGATTGGCATGTCCTTTGTGTCGTTTCTCGTGCTCTTGGTGTTGAGTCTGATCGCCGCAGTGGTGGTCCACTATCTCCTGCGATATCGATTTTTCCAAGGAATCGATGGCTTCGTCGGCAAGTGGATCGCCGGCTGGATTGGCGCTTGGTTGGGCTCGCCGGTGCTCGGACATTGGTTCACGGTGGTGAAGTACGCCGATGTTTACATCCTCCCCGCTTTGATTGGAGCTTTTGTGGGAGTGTTCATCACGACCGCCTATTGGAAGGCGTTGTCGATGGTGCTCTCACCCAAGCACGAGTAAGATACGGCCGCATCGGCGCGATCCGCCCTGATTCCCGTTGGGGATCGAGGATGGGGGTGGGAGTGTCTTTTCGTATAGGGCCTTCTCAGCTATGAGGGAATAACCGCTGGGCTCGGCGCGAAAACCTCAACAAGACGGAGGATATCCACGCAGTGTTGATTCCCGTAGGATACAGCTTCACAGAAGGAGCGATCAAAGTGGCTGCCCCACACGCCTCCGGCGTGTACATGATTTTCAACCGGAAGCAATACATCTTCGTGGGCGAAGCGGGAGATATACGGACGCGGTTGCTCGCACATTTTCAGAGGGATGAAGAGGGCATTCATTCGCACGACCCGGCGTATTTCAATTATGAACTCTGCCCGGAAGATCGACGAGCGAAGCGGCGAGCTGAGTTGATCCGGCTGTTGAGACCAAGATGCCAGTGTGGTCAGGGAATAAGGATATGAATGCCGACCAGCAGGACGAGATTGAATTGGATATTAGACGGCTGGAAGAAGAGTGGGACCAGGCGCAGCTGAATCCGAATACCGAAACGCTCGACCGAAGGCTCTTCGATGACTTCATTGCCACGGTGGGGGATGAAACCTACACGAAAAACCAAGTCATTGAAAAACTCAAAGGCACGAACATCAGACTGAAAACTCACGAGAGCACCCCGGAGAACGTGAGGCGGTGCGGAGATGCGGTAGTGGTGGTGGGCCATGCCACTGCACAAGGCCACTACCGAGGGCAAGACGTTCGTGCACGATCACGGTACACGCGGGTGTACGCGAAGTGGGGGGAAGGATGGCGATTGGTGGCGGCGCATGTGGTCGTGAGGTGGCAATAGAGAAATTAACGGTGTTGGGGCTATCGTTCTTGAAATACCTTTGGTGGGGTATTACAAAGCAGAAGTGCATTCCACTTGTCTCCCGGTCGTTTTTCAGTCAAACAAGTTTTTTTAAGGAGGCCGTATGGCCAAAGTGATGACGAAACCACAAACGCTCGCGCACCTGGCAGGAAAGTTGGGCATGACCAAGAAACAGGCGGCCAAGGGGCTCGAAGTCCTAGCGGCGCTGGCGGTCAGAGAAACCAAGAAGAGTGGCCAGTTCATAATTCCGGGAATTGGGAAGCTGGTCAAAGTGAACCGCAAGGCCCGTCAGGGCCGCAATCCGGCCACGGGAGAGGCCATTCAGATTCCGGCGAAGACGGTCGTGAAATTCCGAGTAGCCAAGGCCTGCAAGGAGGCGGTGGCTCCTCGCGAGACGTAGGCCCGTTTTCTTGGTAAGAAGGAATGGGGCGGGATTATGCGGGCAATCCAAGACCGCCGTCTGTCCCCGTCGGACATCCTTGTGAGGCGGTCTTCTCAGAAGGCGTCCTGGGGAAAGCTTCGCCATTAGGAATTTGCCGAGTCGCCGACAACTGGAGCCCATGGCATTCGAAGCTTATGCGTTTTGCGCCCCCCTCTCAGGCCGCGATTCCCATGCTCAGAACTCCTGCCCTGATCTGAACTGCAGGCGAGAAAAGTTTCCACTTCAGGTCAGTCCCTACCCAAGGCGAAGTAAGACGACCGTTCCCTTCTGGAGCGCTTTTGATTTGCATTGGCGGACGTCGTGGCCGTGAGGAAGTGCCTCTGGCTACATTTTGATTTATTCGCTGAAATCTCTTTTGCGTTTCGGATGGCAGTGTTCTCGGGGATCAACGAACGTGGGATCATTGGGGCTTTGAATGGATAGCACCCATCCTCGGGAGGAGAGGTGCTTGGTGAAAGAAGAACAGTCTCGGGATGCTGAAAAAAATATCCACACAAAAGACCGATGGTACAAAGAGAACGAAGCGAAAATCAAATTCCTGTACCGGCAGGTTGAGATAAACGTAGACCGATTCAAGAAGAAGGGGTTCTCGATTTCTGCAAGCCGGAGTGGAGGCAGAATGGTCGTGAAGTTTCTTGGCCCCTTGGGGTTTCCACGCCGCAGCGTGACGATCGAACCCAACGATCGAGGAGGATTCAATGTTCAATTCAGCACCAGCGGAGGAGACTGTCTCGTTGGGAATGCCTCGGATAGAACCAAGCAAAAGCGATTCGCCTTAGACGGCATTAGAAAGCGCAGAATTTGTTCCTGGATAAAATGGGTAGCCAAGAGCAGACGTCCCTTTTGGACTCTTTAGCATTCACGCTCTGCTGCGATTCGTATCGAGTTCCTTGACGAAAACACCTACTGCCGATGATGGATGGTTCGATGGTTCACGATTCATCTTTAATGTGATCCGTGCGGAAGCAAATATTTCAGTTCTCTCGTCACTCGTGTAACCAAACAGGGAGGCTTCTCTAGTGAACACCAAACCGTATCTGATTATCTCTGGAATCGTTTTCGCACTGATCGCGATGGGTCATGGATTGAGGCTGGGGTTTCGGTGGCCGATCAAATTCAATGTCTGGTCCGTTCCGTTATGGGCATCGGGTGTGGCAATCCTTATGATGCTCATTCTTTTTATTTGGGCTTTTCTATTGGCCCGAAAATAATATTCATGGACCTGGGTCCATTCGGACCTTTTGTTCTGTGCCACTTCTTCGACGGTGACCACCAACGGTGACCAGTTTTTTCCTTCAAAACCACTGATTGTGAGGTCCGGTGCCAATCCAGTCCTCTGGCATTGAGTGAATCCAGGTTCGCGCCTTTCTCCCGTTTGTCCCATTTTTGGTGTCCCCCAAGAGGCCGACCTTTCTTCATGGGGGCCTCCCCAGTCGATTTTCCTCCATCATCGCATCGAGGATTCCCCATGCCTGTTTCAACCTGGGCCAGAAGGTCGCGAGGGGGGCCATATTGGGGCGGTCGGCGTGTGGGATTGTGGAAGCTGGCCGAAGATTAGTGAAGAAACGGCCTTCAGTCAGTGGTCATGGATTGGCGGGAGTCGAGTGAGTGCATTCGTACGTCGGGCAGATGCGAATGACTTCGCACAGGGACGCACTCTCGAATTCTGGCGTTTCCAGGAGGCCGACCGTTCTGCGTTAGAACAGAGCCTTTTGATCGGAATCGTGGGGGATGAAGATTCGTATGCCGAATTGGTTAGAAGAGAAACGTTCGAGAAAGGTGCGATTCCGAGGCGAGGCGTGTGATTCATTCTTCTTTTATCCGGGCGTCAGTTGGTTTTACACGAACTCCACGCGACTCCCGCAGAGGGGCCCGTTCATATGACGTTAGGCACTCAACCTTGGGAGGTGTAGAGTTCATTGCCGTAACCTTGTGCTCGACACTCGGTTTCCCCCGCACTCCCCTCACTTAACCGCGGCCCATTGCCCCGTTGACGCCTGAAGTCCGCGTATGCCTTGCAGTTGAGCCGGAGGTTCTTCCTGAATGAGAGATTGCCCACCAAGGTAATCAGCGGCTGGCGGCGTTGCCATAAGCTGCCCCACATCCGGCGCAGAATCCGGGGCATGGAATAGAACGTCCGATCACAAGAGACCATTTCTTCGATGATGCCGTCCAGAGAGAAATGCTTATACCGAGCCACCGGGAAGGTCAGGGTGTAGTATTTCCAGTCGTCGGGGAAGGCATCGAGGGCGATATGGTCCTGCGATTTCATCTGGTCCCACAGCCGCGTGCCGGGCAAGGGCGTCAGAAACAGCACGTTGAGATTGTCCACGCCGTACTGGCTGGCCGCCTCGGCGATGCGTTTTCCAATGCCCGGTTCGTCGATATCCAGACCGATGATAAAGGATCCCACCACCAGAATATGGTGCCGCTGTATGCGCCGCACCGAGGCGCGAAAGTCGCGATCCTTGAGAAGGTTGAATTTCTTGCCGAGCTCCCGTAGCCCTTCCGGCGTGGGGGACTCAAAGCCGATGAAGACGCCGCTGCACCCGGCCCTCGCGGCCAACGTCAGAAGTTCCTCGTCATCGGCGAAGTTGATGGTGGTTTGGGCAATCCACTCCTTGCGCAGGTTCGCTTGGGCCAGGGCCCGGAACAGATCCTTGGCGCGGGCGATGTGTTCAGGACGCGTCCCAATGAGGTTGTCGTCCACCACCAAAACGCGTTTCTCGCGGATCAGCCGAAATTCCCGAACGATATCCCCAATGGATCGCATCCGGTAGTGGGACCCGTTGAACGCTGTCACACTGCAGAAACTACAGTTCAAGGGACAGCCGCGCGTGGTCTGAATGGCCCCGAAGGCATATCCTCTAGCCAATAAATCATGACGGGCCAGCGGGACATCGTTTATTTCGGCCAGCCCGCCGTCATACCGGCGCTTCAAGCTGCCCTGCCGGACGTCCTCCAGGACCTGCAGCCAGACGTGCTCGGCTTCCCCCGTGACAACCGAGTCCACACGCTCCAGGACCTCGTCCAGGCACATGGTGGCGTGAATGCCGCCCATGACGACGGGCACGCCCAGACGCCGGAAGTGAGCAGCCACTTCATAGGCCCGGTTCGCCTGCGAGGTGAAAGCGGTGATGCCCACCAGGTCCGGCTGAGGCATGGACGGATAGTCTGGCGCGCCGAGGTTCTCATCGATGATCGAGATTTCCCACTCCGACGGGGTCAGGCCCGCCAGAACCATCAGGCTGAGCGGCTTCCAAATGCGGTAGCGGTTCCAGCGGCTCTCCCTGACTTTGACGATGCTGACAAGCGGGTTGCAGGGATTGATCAGATATAGTTGCATAGGAGAATTAACCCATGGCCATAGATTTGAGCTTCCTCCCTCTTTTGCTGGGTTGACGAGCGGAATAGTGCAATCCCTATTCCTTGGCCTGACGAATAGGGATTTATCCATGATGCCTCAAGCAGAGACTGAGACGAGGAAGGAGGTGTTGAGGGCATGGTGGATAAAACCAGGTTGAACTGAACCATGGTGTACGGGGAGAAAAATAGCGCGTTCTATGAGGATTGTAAAGCGGATTGCCAGGAGGCTGGAATTTTGCAAAATATCGTATTCGACCATGAGGCCGGGGAAATCAGGCGTCACCGTAGAGGCAGGTCTTCGATACGCGCGAGAGCGAAAAGATATGAAGAAGCCTCGAGAGCCGGAACGGCCGCTCACCGCCGAGGCGCAGAGCGGCCCGTGGCCGCAACCAAATGGAGCTCATGGTTACGTCGATGCGACTTGAAACTCTTGTCAGAAAAGCAAGATTTTCGAAACTTGCTAAGCAGAGATCGCAGGGGGGCGCAGAGAGGCTGCCCGGGCTTGTCAAAGCAAGTTGGATTTCACTAAAGATCGAACGATTCGAGATATTGTGGCAGAATGGTCTTCCATTTCAATTGGGCGCCGATTTTTTCGCTCAACGATTTTCGCGCCGGCTCTTCGCCGTGGGTGATGAACACCGCCCGAGGCGGCGCCTTCAGCGCCGCCAGCCAGCGCAGTTCCTCGCGGTAGTCGGCGTGCGCCGAGAAATGCTCGATGGATTCGACGCGCGCGCGAATCACCACGCGCTGTCCGTGGATCTTGGTTTCTTTGGCGCCCTCTTTGATGTAGCGGCCCAGCGTTCCTTGCGCCTGGTATCCCACAAACAGAACCGTCGTCAGGGGATCGCTGATGCGGTGGCGCAAGTGGTGCAGCACGCGCCCGCCCGTGCACATGCCGCTCGACGCGATGATGACCTTAGGAACGGGATTGGTGTTCAGCGCCTTCGATTCTTCAGCGTCGCGAACAAACTTGACGTTCTTGGTTCCCAGCGGATCGATGCCGTGTTGCTCCAACGCCGTCATTTCCAGATCGTGCTCCTCCGGATGCGCGATGAGCACGTGCGTCACGCTGGTGGCCATGGGGCTGTCGACAAACACCGGGAGCATCGGAATGGCCTTCTTGTCTTCGAGCTCCCGCAGCAGATAGAGCAACTCCTGCGTTCGTCCGACGGCGAAGGAAGGAACGATGAGCGTTCCGCCGCGTTTGACGGTGTCATTCACCACGGCCGCCAACTTGATGCGCGGATCGGCGCCGTCGTGCAGGCGGTCGCCGTAGGTCGACTCGATCACCATCCAATCGGCGGACTCGATGGGCGTGGGATCCGGGGTGATGGGCGCGTCGTAACGGCCGAGGTCTCCGGAGAAAAGCAAATGCACCGGCGCCGCGCCGCTCTCATGAATTTCCAGCGCCACCAAACACGAACCGAGAATATGCCCGGCGGGAAAGAAAGTGAACGTGAAATTCCGCGAAAGCTGAAACGGCGTTCGATATTTGATGCCGCGCAAATAATGAAGCGCTGCGCGCGCCTCTTCTTCGGTATACAGCGGCAGCGCCGGCTTGTGCTTCGTGTACGCCGTCTTGTTGGCGTAGAGAGCATCTTCTTCCTGGATGCGGCCCGAGTCCGGCCACATGATGGCGCATAAATCCACGGTCGTCTCGCTGGCATACACCGGACCTTCGAAGCCGCTCTTGGCAAGACGCGGAAAGTATCCGGTGTGATCGAGGTGCGCGTGCGTCAGGATGATGGAGTCGATCTTGGCGCCGTCAATGGGGAGCGGCTCCCAGTTGCGGTCGCGCAACGCATGGGCGCCTTGAAAAAGTCCGCAGTCCACCAGCACGCGCTCACCGTCTTTGGCGGTGATCAAATATTTGGATCCCGTCACACATCCGGTGGCGCCGAGAAATTGAATCGTGGCCATGAGAAAATCCTCAACAGGAACTATCGAAAGAAGAGTTCGAGATAGTACTTTCTAGCCGATCCGGACCGCCTCCGCACAAAAATCGGCACACGCTGCTTTGGGAGGTACAACCTGGCAAAGCGGATTCTGCTTCCAACGGCTGAGTCAGGAGGAGCGAAATATCGGAATTGGATAGAGCGGCCTGGTCGGCAAACGAAGTCGTTAGCAT
>CAZIDA010000109.1:0-8643 GCA_964537865.1 uncultured Acidobacteriota bacterium | reverse complement strand
GCAACGACGTAACCATGAGCACCATTTGGTTGCGGCCCCAGGCCGCTCTGCGCCCTCAGCGGCTCTGCGGTGATCTGCTCGTCCGGTCTGCTACAGCTTCTGGCATTGCATCTGCTTGGAGTCAGAAATCAAAGCGATAACCCAAAATCATCTTGGCGATGAGATGATCCGTGCTGCGGGTCATGCCGACGCCTACGGCGAAATTGAATTCCCAATTGGGTGAAAGGTTCAAATCGATGGTGGGGAATATCTGATGCTGTTGATCTTTCACGGGATCAAATCCGGTGACCGGGCCCACCGCGCCGTAGTATTCCAGACCGCCGCTGATTTTGGGCGTGAAGTCGTAACTGATTTTGAAATTGGGCGAGAACTCAAAACCCTTGTGAACGCTGGGTCCATGAAGGGATCGATCGAGGGTGGGATTAATCGCCCAATACCAGCGGCCTTTCTTCTGGTCCACGACGGGCCGAATCTCCCACGTCCAGGTGTCCGCCGAAAACGCCGAGCGCTGATAGCCGATTTCGTTCGAGAGGCTGACTCCCACCGGCCAGCGCCAACTTTCAGGAACGCGGACGCGGGGACGAATGTGATCGCCCACCCAATCCCAACCGTCGCCATCGCGGGCACTGGTGAAAATGTAAAACCCGTTCTCGAACCAGGAAGTGAATCCGTGAGTGATTTCGATGGTCTCGTGCAGCGCGTGGTTGGTGGGCCGCACGGTCCCGTTCGCGCTCTTGCTTCCCTCAAAAGTGAAATTGCCGTGAAGTTCCAACATGGTATGATGAGGCTTCACCTGGTCGGAACCGTAAACTTGGATTTCGTAATTGTCCTGCGCTTTGCATAGGAGAGGCGACCACAGAAGGGCCAAGACGATCAGAGTGGGAACATGCCTTCGCAGCATGCGAGAACTCCCGCCGGCATGCGGTTCCTGGGCGCGTGAGATGAAGCGAGATCCTAAGCGCATCGGCGCGACGTCGATTTGGCGCTGAGAGTGGGTTCTCCACCACTTTCGCAATTTCGTCCTCCGAGAACAATCGGAGAGTTTGGATCTGGCTTTGGGATTGCGGCGAAATTGTACGATGGAATTTCGGCAATTACAAACGCAAAGGTCAAGAGCCGTGTAAAAAAATGTCTCAATACGAGAGGTTTGATTCTTCGGATTAATTTAAAGAGGAGAGAGGGATGGAATCCAGGAGGATGGAGAAAAGAATCTTCGCGGTCATCGTGGGGCTTGCAGTCGTGCTGTTGTTTCCATCCTGCAAAGATCGGGGCGCCGCGACGAAGGTCGCCGGCGCCGGCGGTTCGCATGGGGGCGGCGTTCCCGTTTACACGTACCAAGTCATCAGTCAATGGCCGCACGATCGCGCGGCTTATACGCAAGGATTGGAATTCTACCAAGGCTTCCTG
The DNA here is from genome assembly GCA_964537865.1 of uncultured Acidobacteriota bacterium. Taxonomy (GTDB): domain Bacteria; phylum Acidobacteriota; class Terriglobia; order JAIQFV01; family JAIQFV01; genus CAZIDA01. The sequence goes on along the minus strand of CAZIDA010000109.1, from coordinate 7,236 downwards.
TATGAAAGCACCGGTTTGAACGGACGGTCGAGCGTTCGCAAAGAGGATCTCCAAACCGCTCGCGTCCTGCTGGAACGCGATCTTCCCTCCGAATACTTTGGCGAGGGACTCACGATTTTCCAGGGGAAGGTTTATCAACTGACTTGGAAGAACGAGAAGGGATTCATTTACGATCCGGAAACGCTCCAACAGATCGGACAGTTTTCCTATACCGGCGAGGGTTGGGGACTCACGCACGACGATCACAACCTCATCCTCAGCGACGGATCGAATCAGCTCAAGTTTCTCGACCCCACCACCTTCAAAGTAGTGCGAACGATCTCCGTGTTCAGCGATCAACAACCGCTCATGTATCTCAACGAATTGGAGTACCTCAATGGCGTGATCTATGCCAATGTCTATCAAAGCGATTACATCGTTGAGATCGATCCCGCCTCCGGAAAGATTCTTGGATGGATCGATTTAACCGGTTTGCTGAGCGCCGCCGATCGCCAACAGCCGGTGGACGTCTTGAACGGCATTGCCTATGACGCCGCGCATGATCGATTGGTCGTAACCGGCAAACTGTGGCCAAAGATATTTCAAATTCGATTGGTTCGGAAGTAGGCACTGCCCCGAAAATAGCTGACCGTCGATGTTCGGGTAGCCGGGATGCTCCAAGAAATCCGCCGCGGCGTCATCCGGCTACCACATCATTTTCATTTCCTTGGATCTTGGCCGTGAGTATGTCTGCCCACGCCGATCCCGCAACCAGCAGCGTGAACAGAACACCCCACACCAAATTCCAGGAAATCACAAAGCGGATACGCTTCGTAGCGCTGCCCCGGCGATCTAGGCAATGAGTTGCTCCGCAATTATGCTGAAAACGCATGACTAGCGCGGGCATTGAGCTGTTCTGGCGGAATTATGCTTTTTCGTAATTCCCGCATACGAGAAATGGAAGAACCGACTTCAGGACATTGACGAGTCCGAAGAGGCGATGCGAAATGAAGCAGCCAAGCAGCACAGCAATGATAGAGATGCAAAAGATTGTAACATCCAATGGGACAAGGCTCTGATGTCCAAATTTGTGGCCCACCATCGTTAAGGCGGAAACGGATTTCAGCGCGAGACGGTGCGATAAAAAATCTCCACGAATTCAGGAAAGCCGTGAAGTGAAAAAGGGCGTTCCGGAGATCCGGAACGCCCAGAGAGTCGAAGGAGTAGACCCTCAGAAATAGATATTTGCCGCCAGTTGGATCAACCGCGGATCGGCGGCGCTGAAAATGCGACCGAACGTCGGCGAGTTGAAGTTGTTAACCGGGGCTCCGAATTGCGTGTGATTGAAGAGATTGAAAAATTCGAAGCGCAACTCCAGTCTCGTGGCCTCCGTGATCCGGGTGTCTTTCAACAGGGCGAAGTCAAACTGGTTGATTCCCGACCCATGCAGGACGCCGCGACCCGCGTTACCGATGGCGCCTGTGGGGGCGCGAGAGAAATCAGCCGGGTTGAACCAATAATTGCTCGCCCCGTTGAAGGAACTGGTGCGAGGATCCAAGGAGCTGGCCACACCGGCGACGTTCGGGCGATCCGGGCAACTGTAGAAAGTGAACACCGTGCATCGCAACGAATACCGCCCGCTGTCGGTCGGGTTCACCGGGAATCCGGTTTGCAGCGTGGTGATGCCGGTGATCTGCCATCCGTCGGTCAGGCGGCTCGGAAGTCGGGAGAATGCGCTGAACTTCCGGATGCTGGGAATCGCGTAGCTGTAGCTGAACACAAACCGCTGTCGGGCGTCGTAAGAGGAATCCCCCTGGTTGCGCGCGAAGTTGAAGGGATCCATGCCCGGTCCGCGGCCCCCGCCGAAGCCCGAGTTTTCAAACCCCGAGCCGTTGTCGATGGAGTGCGCCCAAGTGTACGAAGCCAGGAACTGCAAGCCGCTGGAAAAATGCTTGTTCAAGCTGACCTGCATGGAGTGGTAATGCGAGTTTCCACCGCTGGTGATCACTCCGACCGATCCAAAGACGTCGCCCGGATAGAGGTAGTTGCCCGGGAAGACGAGATTCTGGATCGAGCGGAATCGCACGCACGTAGGATTGGCGGCGCATCCGGCCGCATTAATCTCCGGGTTGCCTTCGGTCTCGATGGTCAACTTGTGGGCCACCGAACCGACATACGCGACCGAGAGGATCATGTTGGACGGAAGTTGTCGCTCTATGGTCAAGTTGTAGTTTTCGGCATAGGGACTGCGGAAGTTGGGATCGACGGTGCTGAGGCTAAAGGGTTCAACCTTCCAGAACGCAAATCTCTCGATTATGAATTATCATAGGATCAAAATCCCGGGCTGCTGTTGAATTCCGCGAGGGCGCGGTCTTCTTGCAGATTTATCGTATTGAAATATAAGGGATGCAGAACTTTTGGCGCAATCTTTCCGAAAATGGAAGCCCTAATCCAAAGATCTGGAGGGAGGGAGCTTCTTGGGCCCCGGACCAGTCCCCAAGAAACCGCCGGAGGTTCTCCTGGGATCGGATTTGTTTGGGAAGTATCCACTCAAGGAAAATGAATATGAAGGCTTGTGTCGATTGCCCTCGGCTACCGCCGCGAGAAATTCCCGGTCATCCTAGTTTTGAAGAGTGGGTCGAATATTCAGTTTGGGATCGGCCATTCGAAAGGCCCAAAGTGCGCGCGCAAGAGATTCCTTTGAATCCCAGACGAAGGGCACAGGCCTATTGCGCGGAGTGGCCAACAGGATTAGAATCCACACTCTCGCATGCAGTTGGAAGACGCTCTGGGATTAGGGAAGTCTCTCACCTGATTTCAAGCTGTACAAGCCAGCCGCTGTTTGGTTTCAAGAGGAACAACCTCGAGCAAGGGGATGAACCGCGATGTCGTTTCTGAATCGTCTGGACGAGAAGATTCTCATCTTCGATGGCGCCATGGGCACGTCGATACAAACCCAAGGTCTGTCGGCGGACGATTTCTGGGGGAAGGAAGGCTGCAACGAGTACCTGGTCCTCTCGAAGCCCGAAGCGATTCGCAAGGTGCATGCCGGATTTTTCGAGGTGGGCTGCGAGGTCATTGAGACCGACACCTTCGGGTCCACGCGCATCGTGCTGGAGGAATACGATCTGGCGGAAAAAACCTACGAACTGAATTTGAAAGCGGCGCAACTGGCCAAGGAGCTGGCGCGCGATTACTCCAATGGCCGGGGCGGTCGTTTGCCGCGCTATGTCGCTGGGTCCATGGGACCCACTACCAAACTTCCTTCGCTGGGCCACATTACCTTCGACGCCATGAGCGAGGCCTACCGCGAGCAGGCGCATGGTCTGATCGACGGCGGCGTCGACGTCTTGCTTATCGAAACCTGCCAGGATCTTTTGCAGATCAAGGCGGCGTTGGCCGGCGTCTTTCAAGCGCTCGAAGAGGCGCGCAAGAAGATTCCGGTCATGGTTCAGGTGACCATCGAAAACAGCGGCACGATGTTGCTGGGCACCGAGATTGGCGCGGCGCTCACCACGCTCGAACCGTATGACATCATCTCGGTGGGCTTGAACTGCGCCACCGGTCCGCGCGAAATGAACGACGCCGTCCGTTACCTGGGAGACAACTGCACCAAGATGATTTCCTGTCTTCCCAACGCCGGGATGCCGAAGAATGTCGGCGGCAAAGCGGTGTACGCGCTGAGCCCCGATGAGTTGGCGCAATATCTCAAGCAGTACGCCACCGAGTACGGATTGAACATGGTGGGCGGTTGTTGCGGCACGACACCGGAACATTTGAAGCGCGTCGTGGAATCGCTCGGCGCAATGGAGCCCAAACGTCGAGACCGCAGGCCCGTGGCGGCGGCCGCCTCCATCTATTCTTCGACGCCACTGGTCCAGGAACCGCGGCCGCTGATCGTCGGCGAAGAAATGAACACCACCACGCGCAATCCGAAGTTCAAGGAACTGGTGGTCCAGGAAAAGTACGACGACATCCTGATGATGGCGAAGCGCCTCGTGAACGAAGGCTCGCATCTGCTCGATCTGTGCGTGGCCATCGTGGGCGGAAACGAAAAGCATTTCATGGAAGAGACCGTGAAGATGCTGGCGACGCGCGTCACGGCGCCGTTGATGATCGATTCCACCGAAGCCGACGTGGTGGAGACGGCGTTGAAACGGATTCCCGGTAAAGCCATCGTCAACTCCATCAATTTGGAGGATGGCGAGAAGCGCACCTCCAAAGTCCTCCCGATGGTGAAGAGATACGGCGCCGCCGTCATCGCCTTAACCATCGACGAGGAAGGCATGGCGCTGACCGCCGAAAGAAAATTCGCTATCGCTCAACGCATTTTTACTTTGGCGACGGAGAAATATGGCATTGCGCCGCAGGATTTGATCTTCGATGCGCTCACGCTCCCGATTTCGACGGGCCAGGAAGAATATCACACCGCCGGCATGGAAACGATGAAGGCGATCGAACGGATCAAGAAGAACATTCCCGGTGTGGTGACCATTCTCGGCGTCTCCAATATTTCCTTTGGGCTGGACATGTACGCCCGCCGTATCTTGAATTCCGTCTTTCTGCATGAAGCCATGGAGCATGGATTGGACGCCGCCATCGTGAATTGGCAGCGCATCTATCCCCTCTTCAAAATTCCGGAGAAAGAAGTCGATCTGGCGCGCAAGCTCATTTACTTCGACACGGCCGACGGCGATCCGCTTCAGAATTTCATCCGGCATTTTGAGGGCGCCGAAAAGAAATCCTTCAGCGTGGTGGAAAAAGAAGAGGCCGAGCTGACGGTGGAAGAGCGCTTGAAGAACGCCATCATCAACGGAGAGCGCGTCTCCACGGTGCGCGGCGAGAAGGTGACGCTCGAACAATTTCTGGATGAGGCGTTGAAGAGATATTCTCCGCTCGACATCATTAACACCATTCTTCTGGACGGCATGAAAGTGGTGGGCGATCTGTTCGGATCGCGAAAGATGCAGCTTCCTTCAGTTCTCGATTCCGCGCAGGTGATGAAAGCGGCGGTGAGCTATCTCGAGAAGTTCATGGACAAGGCTTCCAGCGCCACCAAGGGCCGTGTCGTCTTGGCGACCGTCAAGGGCGACGTCCACGACATCGGCAAAAATTTGGTCGACATCATTCTGACGAACAACGGTTATCGAGTCATCAATCTCGGCATCAAGCAAACCTCCGACAACATTATTCGGGCGGCGCTGGAAAACGAAGTGGACGCCGTTGGGCTGAGCGGGCTGTTGGTGAAATCCACGGTGGAGATGAAGTATGTGGTGGAAGATTTGCGCCGGCTCGATCTCCGCATTCCGGTGCTGTGCGGCGGCGCGGCGTTGACGCGCAAGTACGTCGAAGAGGATATGCGCGCGGAATACAACGGGCCGGTCTTTTATGGACAGGACGCGTTTGCGGGATTGAGGTTGATGGATGAGTTGACCGACCCGGAAACTCGCGAAGAATTGGTTCAATCCGGAATTTACAAGATTCCTGAAGCGGCGGTGAAGAAACTCGGCTCGATCCCCACCCCGTCAACCTGCGCGACCGGTGTAACAACGGAATCGATTCGAAAATCGGATTCGAAGGCAGCGGAAACGCCGGTGAAGATGGACACGCGGCGTTCCGCCGTGGCGACAAGCAACGCCATTCCGACGCCGCCTTTTTGGGGGAAACGTGTGGTTCCGCCGGAAGAACTGGGATTGCGCGAGATTTTCAAATTTGTGAACCCCATCGCGCTTTTCAAAAACCAGTGGCAGATTCGCGGATTGGGACGCGACGAATATGAGAAGATTTTGGCGGAGAAATATATTCCCATCCGCGAAGAACTTCAGGAGGAATGCATTCGCGAGGGAACGCTGCAGCCGCGGGTGGTGTACGGGTATTTTCCATGCAACTCCGAAGGCAACGATTTGATCGTGTATTCCTCGGAGCGGAGCAAAGAAGAATTGCTGCGATTCCATTTTCCTCGGCAGCGCAACAATCGTCGCCTGTGCTTGGCCGATTTTTTTGCGGGGGTCGATTCCGGGCGACGCGACGTGGTGGGCGTCATGCTGGTCACCATGGGCTCGCGCGCCGGCGAGCAGGCCAAACAGTTGTTCTCCGCCAACGAGTACGCGCGCTATCTCTATCTGCACGGCCTCAGCGTCGAGAGCGCGGAGGCCCTCGCGGAGTTTTGGCACAAGCGGATGCGTGACGAGTTGGGATTATCCGGTGAAGATTCTCCAAATATTTCCGATCTCTTCCACCAGAAATACCGGGGCAGCCGTTACAGCTTCGGCTATGGGGCTTGCCCGGCGCTGGAAGACCAGGAAAAGATTTTCAAGCTGCTCGATCCGGAGAACAGCATCGGCGTGAAATTGACGAGCGGCTATCAGCTCGAACCGGAGCAGTCCACCTCGGCTTTGATCGTGCATCATCCGGAAGCGAAATACTTCAACGCGTAACGGGCCGTTGAAGAATTGCTCCCTAACGAATAGGACAGAGAGGACAAAGATATAGGACTTATGAGGCGGCAGGATTTTGCCGCCAATCGTTTCCCCGGTACATTCACTTCTTCGAAAAAAACTTTTTGACTTGGGCCCCGAATGAAGGCTGTGACTTCTTCTGAGTGGGAGCGCGACCGAGTTCTTGAAGCGCGCGAGGATTGGTAGGCTCCAGTTCCAAGGCGCGAAGAAAATACTTTTGGGCCCGCGAGGGCAAGTTCACCGATTTATAAAACAGACCCATGGCCACGGGGTAATCTGCGTTCTCCGGTTCCGCCTCCAAAAGTTTTCGAAATTCTTCCTCGGCTTCTCGGCGATGTTGAGGAATCTCCGCCAGCGCCTTGGCGAAGAGAAACCGGTATGGTGTCAGGCTCGGTTTCAAACGAGTCGCTTCGCGAAGATAAGGGAGCGCCTTGGCATATTCCTTCTGCTCGAAAAGTTGCGCGCCTTGATCGAAACTCTCCGCGGCAATTTGATCTCGCGAGGCGGCGCGTTGAGGCGGCTGATTGGCCGCGGCGATTGCAGAGGGAGAACCGATGGCCCGCTGATCGTAGGCCTTGCGCCGCGCGGGATCGGTCAAGGTTTCGTACGCTTCGCTCAGGCGCCCGAACAAGAGAACCAGCTTCTCGTGGATTTCCTTCGGGGCCTCCGCTTGATACCGGTCCGGATGAAAACGTTTCGCCAGCGCGTAGTAAGCGGCCTTGATTTCTTCCTCCGAAGATTTGCGCGTGACGCCCAACAGGTCGTAATACGATCCGTGCGTCAACAGATAGCTGCGCTC
>CAZIDA010000108.1:0-8646 GCA_964537865.1 uncultured Acidobacteriota bacterium | reverse complement strand
GGCAAAGTACGCCCCCACAATCCCCATCAAAGAGCCGACGGCCGCGCCGATCAACCGCTTCAAGGTCGCCTTCTTCAAGCGAATCTCGAAGAGAACAATCGCCACGCCCAGAAGCGCGCCCGCCCCCGCCGCCAACAACCCCTGCAAATCAAAAGGGTGGGTAAAGAAGGCGATGATGGAGACCAACAAAATAAAAAAAATCCGGATAACAATGACATCCAGCATGAAATCTTTCCCCCAGTTTATGAAGCTAATTATGAGTTCGGGTCAAAGACGCTCCAGTAATTGGTGGCCTGTATTCTATCGCATTCAAATGTTCAAACCAAAAAGATTTATTTGGCGCCACGAAAGGCCGGATAAATTTTAAATTCCCAGCATCATCCAGTGTAGAGTGAGGTAGAATTATCACCATAACAAAACTGGAGGAAGCCCATGCTGAAAGCATTTAAACTCGCGCTCATCCGGCACGTCTGCCAACCGTTTCTCCTCCTTGGAGCGGCTGTCTTCCTGATTCCCGGTTTGATGCTGGGTCAGAATCCGCCGCCTCCGGCGGGCGCTCCAACGCCCTCCACGCAAGCGGCCCCGGCGCCGGAAAAGAACGCTCAGACACCTACGCCCAAGCCGCCGCAGGCGAAGACGCAGGTGGAATACGACGCCTATCAAAAAATCGTCTCGACGACCGATCCCACTCAGAAGATGGCGTTGGTCGATCAGTTTGTCACCGATTTTCCGGACTCCGAGCTGAAGGGCGTGGCCTATCAGCAAGGTTTGGTCGGCGCTCAGATGACCAACAATTACGACAAAGCCGTGGATTATTCCACCAAAGTTTTGGCGACCTATCCGGATAACGTGTTGGCACTTCTCATTCTGTCGACTTGGATCCCCGAGCGCACGACAGCCGCCGATCCTCAGCGCGACGCCAAGCTGGCACAAGCAACCGATGCCGCCAACAAACTTTTGTCGGTGGTTCAAACGCTGAAGAAACCGGCCACCGAGTCTGACGATCAGTGGAATTCACAGATCAAAGAGCTCAACGGACGACCGCACGCCGCCCTCGGCTTCATCAAGCTTCAACAGAAGGACTACGCCGGCGCGGAAGATGAATTTACGAAGGCCATCAGCTATATGCCGACGGAACCGACTTTCTATTATCGGCTGGGACTGGCTTACACGTACGACAAGAAGTATGACCAAGCCGCATGGAATTTGGCTCACTCCGTCTCCATGAAGGGCGTCAGCCAAAAACCGGCGCAAGATGCGTTGGACGCTCTCTTCAAGGCGTACGGAGAGGATCCCGCCAAGGCCGGTGAAGCGGATTTGATCACGATGGCCGGAAGCCAGGACAAGATGCCGGCGGATTTTTCATTCACCAAGTTTATGGAATCGAAGCTGACACCGCCCAAACCACCCACCGGACAGTAACGTCGTGGCGCAGACACTTCAGTGGCGCAGACACTCTTGTCTGCGCCATTTGTTTTTCCCGCACAGAGCGCAGATCATCCGGGGAAAATCCGCCTCGAAAACAGGTTTGGGTAGCCGGGATTCACCAGCTCTTGGCGAATCCCGGGCCAAGCGAACTCAATGAGGCATCAGGGATGATCAAACCCGTATCGTTGGGTTAGGCCCAGCGTCCGCCGCGGCGGATTCTCGCCGGGTCACCCCGCCGAGAAATACACTCGGCGGGACTACCAAATCACGAAGGCGTCACTATCTTCTGTCGTCCTCAATAGGCGCAGACCCGCCGCGGCGGGTCTGCGCCACTTCTCATTTTGCCGCGGCCGGAGCGAGCGCGCGGCGCGCTTCTTGGGCGATGGCGTGGGCGAGCTTCGAGACCAACTCCTGCGAGTTTCCTTCCAGCATGATTCGCAGAAGATTCTGAGTCCCGGAATATCGCACGCTCACTCGCCCGATACCCTTCATCTTCTCGTGGGCATCGTCGATCCGCCGCTTCAGTTCGGGCAGTTCCTCAAATGCAATCTTCTCTCCCACCTCGATATTGATCAGAACCTGCGGCAAGCGAGTCATTGCGCGCGATAACTGCGAGAGCTTCTGCCCGGACTCTTTCATCATGCTGATGACTTGAAGCGCCACGATGGTGCCGTCACCGGTGGTGCAGTAGTCGCGGAAGATGATGTGGCCCGACTGTTCGCCGCCAAAACTGAATTCGCCCTTCACCATTTCGTCATAAACGTAGCGGTCGCCCACGCGCGTCCGCCGCAGCGCGATGCCGTCCTTCTGCAGCGCGATTTCGAGTCCGCCGTTGGACATTTCAGTCGCCACGACGGTGTTGTGTTTCAATCGGCCTTTGGATTTCAGGTAAGGCGCCATCATCGCCATGATCGTGTCGCCGTCCACAAAGTGGCCCAGTTCGTCCACCATCACCACGCGATCGGCGTCCCCATCGACCGCAATGCCGATGTCGGCGTGAGTGGAGAGGACGTGTTTCCGCATCGACTCCGGATGTTCGGAGCCGCAATCCAGATTGATGTTGAGCCCGTTCGGTTGATCGTTGATCACCTCCACCTCCGCGCCCAGCTCGCGAAAGATGTACGGCGAAACGCAATACGACCCCCCGTTGGCGCAATCGAGGACCATGCGGATGCCCCTCAAAGATTGGTTCTGAATGGAGGCTTTCGCAAACTCGATGTAGCGTCCGCGGGCGTCGTCGATGCGCTTGGCGCGTCCCACGGCGCCTTCAATGATGTGGCTGTTCTCAATTTCGTTTTGAAAGAAGAGTCCTTCGATGCGCTCTTCGGTTTCGTCCGGCAGTTTGGCGCCGTCGCGCGAAAAGAATTTGATGCCGTTGTCGCCGGCGGGATTATGAGACGCCGAAATCATGATGCCGGCGTCGGCCGCAAAGCTTTTGGTGAGATGCGCAATCGCCGGCGTGGGCATGGGACCGACCAGAAGCACGTGCACGCCCATCGAACAAATGCCGGCGGTCAACGCGTTTTCCAGCATGTATCCGCTGCGTCGCGTATCTTTGCCGATCAGAATCAAGTGCTGATCCTTGTCGGTTTTGAAAACCTCGGCGGCGGCCTTGCCGAGCTTCAAGGCCACTTCCGGCGTGATGGGATGTCGATTCGCAATGCCACGAATACCGTCTGTCCCAAACAGTTTTCGCATAACAGGCCCCTTGGACAGAATTTAGTTCTTGATGTTGAATCGATGTGTGTCGGCTCTCTTCGGTCGGAAGCCGCGTGAATAATCCTGGGACGGCAAAGCGAAGAAGATGTTTCTTCACCGTTCGATGGCGCTTGGTCCTTCCGCCGTCGCTTCCGTCGATTCACCGGGCTCTTCCACTTTCACTTTCCAATGGCAGGAGCCGTTCGAACACTTGCGCGTGACACCGGTCTTCTTGGTCCGGTGTTCGAGGATGTATTTTGCGCCACATTGGGGGCAGGCTTCAAGGATTGGTTTATCCCACAGGGTGAACTTGCATTCAGGATATCGAGTGCAGCCGTAGAAAACCTTGCCGAAGCGCGACTTTCGTTCCGCCACGTCGCCTTCACCGCATTCCGGGCAAGCGAGGCCGACGGTTTTTTGCTGAACGTATTTGCACTTCGGATAATTGCTGCACGCCGTGAACTCGCCGTAGCGGCCGTGCTTGAGGACGAGTTGACTGCCGCACTTGGGGCACTTGGCGTCGAGGGGAACGTCGGCCACCACTTTCTTGGCGCCCTTCTGAGTGATGATCTTTTTCGTGGTCTTGCATTCCGGATAACCGCTGCACGCCAGGAATGCGCCGAACCGTCCGCGCTTCAGCACCATGGGCTTGCCGCAATTGACGCAAAACTCCTCGGACACGTCCGGCAGGCCTTCTTCCACGGGCGCGGTATCGGCGCCGTTGGTCTCCGCAATCTCCTTGGTCAGCTCGCGCGTGTTCTTGCAATCCGGATATCCGCTGCACGCCAGAAAGCTTCCGTGTCGCCCCCACTTGATGACCATGGGCTTTCCGCATTTCTCGCAAATCTCGTCGGTGGGTTTTTCTTCGCGCTTGACGTCGCGCATGTTCTTCTTCGCCAGCTTCAAATCTTTTTCAAACTTGCTGTAGAACTCCCGCATGGCGTCGGTCCACGCCAGCTTCCCTTCTTCAATTTCATCCAGCTCCTCTTCCATCCGCGCCGTGTATTGAATGTCGAAGATGTCCTCAAAGTTTTCCACGAGCAGATCGTTGGTGATGAAGCCCAACTCCGTCGGGTAAAAACGGCCTTGAGTTTTCAGGACGTATTCCCGGTCCTGAATCGTAGCGATGATGGTGGCGTAAGTGGAGGGGCGTCCGATGCCCTTCTCTTCGAGCGCCTTCACCAACGTCGCCTCGTTGAAGCGCGGCGGCGGCTCCGTGAAATGCTGTTCCGGTCGGAGCGCGTTCAATCGGAGTTGCTCGCCCTTGGTGACCGCCGGCAGCTTGTGACCGAGATCTTCCGGTTCCTCATCTTTCTCGTCCTCGTCTTTCGATTCGTCATACACGGCCAAGAAGCCGTTGAACTTCAACACCGATCCGGCGGCCCGCAGCAAGTATTTTCCCGCGGCAATGTCGATGGTGGTTTGATCGAACAGCGCCGGATTCATTTGTGAGGCCACAAAGCGCTGCCAGATGAGTTTGTAGAGTTTGAAAAGATTGTCGTCCAGAAAGGGGCGGACGGAATCGGGCGTGTGCGCGACCGACGTGGGGCGGATGGCCTCGTGGGCGTCTTGCGCGCCTTTTTTGGAACGATAATGAATCGCCCTTTCCGGCAAGTACTGCTCGCCGTAGTTCGACGCGACAAAGCGCCGGCAGTCTTCCAGCGCGTCGTTGGAAACGCGTGTGGAATCGGTGCGCATGTAAGTGATCAATCCCACCGTTTCCTCGTCGCCCAGATCGACGCCTTCGTAGAGCCGCTGCGCCAACGACATCGTTCGCTTGACGGTGAAGTGAAGCTTTCGCGAAGCTTCCTGTTGCAGCTTGGAGGTGATGAAGGCGGGAACGGGATAGCGTTTTTTCTCTTTGGTGGCGACTTCGTCGACGAAAAATTCCGAACTCTTTAGCGTTGCGACGGCGGCATCGGCTTGTTGCTGATTGGTGATTTCGAATTTCTCACCGGCAAACTTGATCAAGCGCGCGTCGAAATTCGGCGGCAGGCGCCCCGACACATTGGCGTCGATGGTCCAATACTCCTGCGCCACGAAGGCTTTGATTTCGCGCTCGCGTTCCACGATCAAGCGGACGGCCACGGTCTGCACGCGTCCTGCGGAAATGCCTCGCCTCACCTTGTCCCACAACAACGGAGAGACCATGTATCCGACCAAACGGTCGAGCACGCGCCGCGCCTGCTGCGCTTCCACCAAATGCTGATCGATCGCGCCGGCGTGTTGGAACGCTTCGGTGATGGCCTTCTTCGTAATCTCATTGAACATCACTCGCAGAATTTTTTTGGAAGAGGCGGCGGGCTTGCTCTTCTCGGATTTTCGCCGCGCCCCGTCGCCGCTCAGCGTTTCCGCGACGTGATAGCCGATGGCTTCACCTTCCCGATCCGGGTCGGTGGCGATGTAAATGGTGTCCGCCTTTTCCGCAGCCGCCTTCAGTTCTTTGATGACCTTCTCTTTGCCGGGAATGGTTTCGTAGGTCGGTTCGAACTCTTCGTCCACCTGCACACCCAACTTTTTCCTGGGCAGGTCGCGAATGTGCCCCATGGACGCTTTGACCGAATAGTCGCGCCCCAAATATTTATTGATGGTTTTTGCCTTCGCCGGCGATTCCACAACTACCAAAGATTTTGCCATAGCCGATATACTTAAACTTTCCTCATCAAAATTTCAACTCTTCTGCCCCGAAAATAGGTGCGGTCGTTCGGCACAACCCTTTCAGGGTTGGGCCGTTGGTGACGATTCGGACCCAGGGTAATCCGCCCATCCTCCAAAAATCCGGCGGACGCAAGCGAGAGCGGGCGGACAACCCTGGGCTGGAAGACGCGTCCCCTTCGGGGACAAGGTTGCGATCAGTTCCAATCCACGTGATCATTTTCATTCCCTTGAGTCCGCTGCGGCGGCTCTGTGTTGATCGTACGTCGCGGCCATCGAAACATTTTCATCGGCCCGCGATCATTCCTCACAATCGTCGGATAAAACATTTTCCCGGCAACTCCTGGATGCGATCCTTCAATTCCAATTCCAGCAGCGCTTCCAACAAAATGGCCGGTGAAAGCTTTGTTCGTTCCTGCACCGCGTCGATGTGCGTCGGCTCTTCCACCTTCAACGCGTCGTACACTTTCTTTTCGTCGCCGCTGAGAGGGACATCAAACAAAGATGCCTCCTGCCGGGCGGAAGGTTGCGCCGTCAAGAGGCGATCCTTGACGCGCGTGGGGCACTCTTGTACCACATCTTCCCAGGTTTGCACCAGCTTGGCGCCTTGCTTGATCCACAAATTCGGACCGAACGAGGTCTTTTGCGTAATGTTTCCGGGCACGGCGAAGACTTCGCGATTTTGATCGCAAGCCAGCCGCGCGGTGATGAGAGAGCCGCTGTACTCGGCCGCTTCCACGATCACCGTTCCGATCGACAAGCCGCTGATGATGCGGTTTCGAATCGGGAAATTCTGCGGCGCCGGAAACGTTCCGATGGGAAACTCGCTCAGAATGGCGCCGTCCTGAAAAATGTTGGCCGCCAGTTTTTGATTCTCCTTCGGATAAATCTGATCGATCCCGGAACCGAGGACGGCGATGGTCCGGCCTTTTCCTTCGAGCGCGCCCCGGTGCGCCGCCGAATCGATGCCGCGCGCGAGTCCGCTCACAATGGTCAATCCCCGGCTTGCCAACTCCCGCGCCAGAAGCGTCGCCACCTGCGTGCCGTAAGCGGTGGCGTGTCGCGCTCCCACAATGGAGATGGCGTCAGTGTTCAGCACCGCGAGATTTCCCCGCAAGTACAGAAGCGTGGGCGCATCGTAAATTTCCTTCAGCATGGCGGGATAACATTCGCTGTCGAAAGGAATCAGCGTCACCCCCAGTTGGTGCGCCTTGGAAATTTCCGCCTCCGCCTCCTGCTGCAACTCCGTCCCCAGTAGCCGCGACGCCACGTCCTTGGGAACACCGGCCTCTACGAGTTCACTCAAGGAGCGCGAAAAGATTTTTCCGGGAGTTTCAAACGCCACAAGCAATTTGTGAACCGTGCGCAGGCCTAGCCCACTCAACAACGATAACGCAACCCAAGACTGCAGCTTCTCCATACAGGATTCCAATCTAGGGGGGAGGTTGAGGGTCAACAAAATCTACGCTGGCGTCCGCGCCGTTGTCAAGGTTCTTTTCAGAGCCGCAGCCTTCGTTCAAAACACGAACTCGGCTGCGCTACCAGGGGTTCCGTCGTCCTGCCGAAAAAGAATTCTTATGGCTGAGGCGCGGTCGTGGTTTATCATAGAGGTCCGAACTTCAGTCCGACTTGGAAGCGATACCAAAGCCAAGCGTCACTTCAACCATGCGTATTCCCGGGCGCCGCCACACTTTCATTCTTCTTTTGCTGTTGGCTTCACTCACATTGCCGTCGCCCGCTTGGGCCCGCAAGAAAAAACCGCGGCGACCGACGCTGCCGCAGCAAATCGAAAGCATTCTGAAAGAATCGCCCATCGCGCACGGATTTGTGGGGATCGAAGTCTATTCCCTCGATCAAAACGCCGTCGTCTACGAACAGAACGCCGACCGATTGTTCATCCCCGCCTCCAACACCAAGCTCTTCACGACGGCCACGGCCCTCGCGAATCTGCCCGCGGATTTTCGATATCACACGACGTTGGAGTCGAGCGGCAAGATCGACAAGTACGGACGCCTCAACGGCGACCTGGTGTTTGTAGGGCGCGGCGATCCGAACCTCTCCGCGCGGGTGTTGCCGTACGATCCCAAGGCCGTCAGCACGGCTTCGCCGCTGACCGCCATCGACACTTTGGCGGACCAGTTGATCGCCAAAGGAATTAGGTACATCGACGGCGACATTATCGGCGACGATTCGTATTTCGTGAATCAACCTTACGGCGACAGTTGGAGTTGGGACGATTTGATGTGGGGATACGGCGCGCCGGTAAGCGCGCTCACCATCAACGACAACGCCTTCTCCGTGCTCGTGCAGCCCGGAGAAGCCGTGGGCGACAAAGCGTTCATCACGCTGAATCCGTTTTATCCTTCCATCCATCTTCAAAACAATCTCCTCACCACGGCCGCCGGCACGGAGCGGAAAATTCATATGGAGCGCGATCCCGGCAGCTCCATCTTGCGTGTTTGGGGAACGATGCCCATCGACGGAAAGCCCGATCAGGAGCGCTTGGCCGTCGAAGATCCCGCGCGCGTCGCCGCGGAAGCGCTTCGCGATGCGCTCCAACGCAAAGGCGTTCAGGTGTATGGACGCGTGCGCGTGCATCACCGACAACTGTGGCAAACGGCTGCGCCACCGCTTATCCCCGGAAGTCACGTGAGCGTCGTTCCACTGAATCCCGGACCTCGGGCCGTACTCGCGGAAATCGTTTCACATCCTTTGATCGAAGATTTGAAAGTCATCGACAAGGTGTCTCAAAACCTTCATGCCGAAATGCTGCTGCGGTTGTTGGGCGCCCAGCTCAAAAACGAAGGCAGTGTTCGCGCCGGGCTGGAAGTGGAGAGAGAATTCTTGACGCAAGCCGGTGTGGAC
>CAZIDA010000107.1:6091-8826 GCA_964537865.1 uncultured Acidobacteriota bacterium | reverse complement strand
TGATGGAAGAAGCATATCTTCCACCGGGCATGGCTCGACTGGAGCTTCTTTTCAAGCCAAGCCACTTGCCCCTGATCCATGTAATTGCTGTCGAGCGCGAAGAACTGGGCGTTCCCTTTCTTGAAGGTGTAATAGCGCTGGCCGCCCATGTTGAACAACTTGTAAAAACTTTCATTGGGGTTGTCGTGGTTTCCCAGGGAGGCGTAGAAGACCACGCCACCGTCCAGCAACCCCTTGTAGGGTCGTTCAAAATCTTTCGCAAAAACTTTGGGGCGGTCGCCTCCGCGAAGATTGTCGCCGAGCATGAGAACAAATCCGAAAGGAAACACTTTCCGGAACCGCTCCATCTCTTCCGCCACGCCGTACTGTTTAGGACTCCCGCTTCCGCTATCGCCAATGACAGCGAATTGAATGGAGTTCGGTTCGAGCGGGAAAGTCAGTTTGACCGGTGTGTTTTGCGCGCTCGCCTGCGGATCAGGCTGGGTCGATGAAAAAATACTCGAAATCGGAAACCGCCACAGCAGCATCAAGCCCAACGCGACGATGGCCGCACCCGTCAGCACTTTGATGAATCGATGGCGCCGCATAACTCCTCTCGCCGCGCGTGATGATGGATTCCATCACGCGGCGTCGCTTGATGCGCTCCGGGCGTCCCGGTCTTCGATTTCTTGTTCTCCGGAATCTTATACCGGGGGATGCTCACGGAATCGCCTGAGGAAGGAAATCGACGATCACACCCGCCTTCACGTCGCGCAACGCCAGATCGTGACCGACCACGCGATACTCCACTTCCGGCGGGAGCTTGGGAAGATTGAGCAACAGCGACGGGGGCGTGGATTGCAGGGGAATGCCGGGAGGATACACTTCGTTGACTTGAAGCTTCATTCGAACCGGATGCGCGTTCCTCAAGCTCGTCAAAACGAGTTTGGCGTTCGGCCCTCGCAGGGTGAGGTGAATCAGACGGTGAAACTCCGCCGCGATCCGGCGGGTGAAAATGCTGCCTTGCCTGGCGTGAGGACGCGACCTCTGAATCTGACGAGCCAGCGCTTTTGTGTGCCCGGCAATTTCCTCCGGTGACGCATTAGGTTTCAACGGGGGCAATTTCGACTCCACCTGTTGATGCAGGTGGGCGTACTGCGCCACGCGATTCTCGAAATCCTGCATCACCAGCGCATCCTGGTTTACCGCGCGTTGCGGAGCGGCTTCGATGAGAAGCGGACGATATATTCCCAGCGCCAGAGCCAGTACGCCCAACACGCGGTAAATCGATCTTCGTGATTCCTTTCTCTTGTTCACGAATTTCTTAGATGCGCGAAAAAAACGAAAAGGGGCGCTGGAAAAATTTGGCGGGGCCAAAAGCACACGAAAGCAAGGCACTTGCAGCTCAGGAAGGATTGTCTTTCGTCGATCCCTTTTGCTCGATCACTTCTTCGACCACGTCCTCTATGACTTCCTTGACGGCCTGTTTGACGGCGTCTTTCACGGTGGCCTCGACTTCCCGGTGATCGAGCTCCACCGGTGTATTCTCTCCAACGACTTTCTTCACGGCGGCTTCCACCACCGGCGCCATGGGAGGCAACTCCTTGGCCACGGCCTTGGCCACCTTCTTGGCGGCTTTCATCAACGGCGGAATTTCTTTGGGCTGCGCGGCCTGCTTGGCTTGTTGGGCTTGATTCCAATCCGTCTCAAACGTTTCGATGAGCCGCTTCACCGCCGCGGAATCGCGAAAGATCAAGCCGAGTTCGCGTCGGGCGTCAAGCTCCACTTCTCGAAGACTCTGGCTGCCGACGAACGCGCGTTCGCGGTCTCGAACAATCATGCGTGTGTGCAATCGCATGGGAGCCAGCTTGAAGACGCTCAGGTTCGTGCTCTTGCGCGTCACGCGCCCAATCACCTTGATGTAAACTCCGGCCCGGGCTCTCTCTTCGAGCAGCTCGATCATGGATGGATCGCTGACCTTCAGATCGTAAATGAGCAATTCCTTTTTGGCGCCCTGGATGAACGCAGTCAAATGTTTTCGAGCATTCACCGGACTGACCACGAACGTGGAGAGGCCGGGGAGGTAAGGTTGCCGCTTGACGTCGGCCTCAAAGAGTCGCGCGGCTTCCTGAACCACTTTTGCATTTTTGACGACGAGGCCGAAGCTGCGGCTGTGTTCGATGTCGAGATAGGTGAAGTTGAAGGCGAGCAAATACAAGATGCGGCGGTCGACGATCATCATCTTGCCGTGATAGCGGACCAAGTCGTCGTTGGTGCGCGCCACCGTGATTCCCGCCGCCAAGAGACGCGTCTCCAGTTTTCGCAGATGATCTTCGCCGTCTCGATTGGTGTAAGCGATCAGGGCTTGAACATAGACGCCGCGATTGACCGCGTTCACCAAGGCGCGCTCAAGGTCGCGGCGGTCGAAGCGAAAGATCACCACCTCGATGCTGTGCTTGGCGTTGTTGATTCCCTGAACAAGCGGCAATACACCATCGCCCGGCTGAATCAAAAGTTCCACTCCACCTTCTCTCCACGTAACATTGGTACTGAGGCCACAAACCTTGGATGCCTCTTCTGCTTAGCAAGCTTCGAAAATCTTGCTTTTCTGACACGATTTTCAGTTCGCAGCGACATAACCTTGAGCGCCATTTGACTGCGGCCCCAGGCCGCTCTGCTTAGCAAGGTTCGAAAATCTTTCTTTTCTGACACGATTTTCAAATCGCAACGCTGTCACCGTGAGCGCCATCTGGTTG
>CAZIDA010000107.1:0-5991 GCA_964537865.1 uncultured Acidobacteriota bacterium | reverse complement strand
GGCCGCTCTGCGAAATAGGGAATCGTCATCTTGCCGAGACCGGTCGCCATTTTCGATCCCGCTTCTTCGCCTTTGACGTCAGGTTGATTTGTTCGCAAGGTACGGTGTTTTGAGTGCCCAAGTCAAGAAGAAATCGGTTGACCGGGCTGGTGCGG
Organism: uncultured Acidobacteriota bacterium; assembly: GCA_964537865.1. Classification (GTDB taxonomy): domain Bacteria; phylum Acidobacteriota; class Terriglobia; order JAIQFV01; family JAIQFV01; genus CAZIDA01. Next base: position 5,836 of record CAZIDA010000107.1, on the reverse strand, counting down.
AAAAATCAGTTGGGAACTTGGCAATTGGAATTTGGCTATTGCCGTTTCAGGGATTGGCACGGTCCTTGCTTGTCATATTGAGGAATAGATGTTGCATTCCCTCTTGAGGCCCCAAAGGAGAGACGCTATGTACAGAAATATCAAAGTGCTTCTTCTGCTGATCATGTTTTCCGCGGTTGCATATCCCGCCGGCGCTGGAATTCGTGAAAACACAAAAATGACTTTTCCCAGGGGAGAATTTACCGGGGAAGTGCGGGCGGTTCTATGGCAGCCCCCAAGCAATATTTCGTCGCGAAATTTGTTTTACGGATCGGGAGGAGAAAGAAACTTGCCGCAACCTTCCTTCAGATTTCTGAAAGAGGATCTCCACGGAACCAATCCCAAGATCGATGTCGTGGACCGCGACGGCGTGAAATGGAAGGTGAAGATGGGCGTTGAAGCGCGGCCGGAAGTGGTGGCCTCGCGGTTTCTCTGGGCCGTCGGATACCCCACCCTCGAATATTATTTTCTGCCGGCCATTCAAGTGAAAGGCTTGCCGCATCATTTGACGCGCGGACAGAAAATGGTGGAGCCGGACGACATCATTCGCGATGTTCGTTTGAAGCGGGTCCCGCCCGATGAAAAGAAGATCGGTTTGTGGAAGTGGCGCGACAATCCGTTTTCCGGCACGCGAGAGTTCAACGGTCTTCGGGTGCTGATGGCGCTCATCAACAATTGGGATCTGAAGGACAACAACAATGCCGTCTACCGCGTGAAGGACACGAGAGGTTCCGCGGGTCAGGAGTTGATCTACCGGGTCACCGATCTGGGCGGCAGCTTTGGAACCACCGGCCTCAGTTGGACTCATGCGAAATCGAAGGGGAATCTGAAGTCCTATAGTCACTCGAAGTTCATCAGCGACGTGTCGGGGGACGACGTGGACTTCAACGTGCCGACACGGCCGGCGATCATTTTCCTTTTCACACCGCACGATTTTTTCAGCCGGCTTCGCCTGCGATGGATCGGAAAACGAATTCCCCGCGCCGACGCGCGATGGATGGGGCAACTGCTGGCTCGACTGACGCCGGACCAAATTCATGATGCGTTTCGCGCCGCGGGCTATTCGCCGCGCCAGGTGAATGCCTTCTCCGCCGTCGTCGAATTCCGCATCGACCAGTTGAACCGGTTGTGAACGGTCGCGATTCTTGAATGGAAATGGCGAGGCGCAGGAAGCCGAGTGTCTCCGCATGGCGGCAGGATTACGTTTGCAGAATCTCTTCTTCCCGGCGGAACTGAATTTCGTAGAGTGCGGAATAGAGGCCGCCGGTCTTCAACAACTCTTCGTGACGCCCGCTCTCGACGACGCGGCCTTCGTTCACCACGAAAATGACGTCGGCGCGGCGAATGGTGGCCAATCGATGCGCGATGACGATGGTGGTTTTTCCTTCCATCAAGCGATCCAGCGCCTCGAACACCAATTTCTCGGAGGCCACGTCCAATGCCGAGCTGGGCTCGTCCAGAATGAGCAGCGGCGTGTTACGAATGATGGCGCGAGCAATGGCGATGCGTTGCCGCTGACCTCCGGAGAGCGTCACTCCGCGCTCACCCACCAGGGTGTCGTATCGCTCCGGCAAGGCTTCAATGAATTCGTGGGCGTTGGCGAGCTCCGCGGCGCGCAGGATTTCGCGCCGGGTTGCTTCCGGCTTGCCGTACGCGATGTTCTGCCATAGGGGCGCGCGAAAGAGCAACGTCTCTTGCAGCACAAAGCTGATCTGCCGGCGGAGCGAATGCTGCGTGAAACGCCGGACGTCCATGCCGTCAATCCAAACGTGCCCGGAAATCGGGTCATAAAACCGCGGGATCAAGCTGATGAGGGTGGTTTTCCCGGCGCCGTTCGGGCCGACGAGCGCCGCCACCTGCCGCGGTTTGATGCAAAGGTTCACCCCATGAAGCACTACATGGTCCGGCCGGTAACCGAACTCCACGCGATCGAATTCAATCGCTCCCCGAAAGCGCGGCGCCGGTTTGGCGTGCGGCAGATCCTGAATCACGTGATTAGTCTCCATCACTTCCTGAATGCGTTCGTAGCCCACCGCCGCCTTGGAGTAGGTGTCGGTCATCTTGGAAAGCGCCTGCATCGGCTTGTACATCTTACTCAGATATAAAATGAAAACGATGAGCGAGCCGGCGGAAAGGCTGCCGTAAAGGACCATGCGCGCGCCGAACCAAAGCACCAAGCACGTGCCCACCGCCACAATGAGCGCCACCAAGGGCAGCAGCTTGGCCTTCAGGCTGCGAGCGCGCAAAGCAATTTCCACGCCTTCGAGGCTCTCTTCTTCCAGCCGCCGCTCCTCATATTCTTCCCGGGCAAAGGCCTTCACCACGCGGATGGAGGTGAGGACTTCTTGCATCACGGAGACGATCTCGCCTTGTTTCTTCCGCACTTCCCGCGCCGCCTGCTTGATGCGGCGCGTGTATGAAAACACGACCGCGAAAAGCACCGGGGCCACCGAAAGCGCGATCAAGGTGAAGCGCCAATTGAGGTAGAGCATGACGCCGACCATGCCGAACAGGGTCATGCTGCTGACCAAGGCGCCCAGCAATCCGGAAGTGATGAAACTCTGAATGGCGTCGATGTCGCTCGTGGCGCGACTGATCAAATCGCCGGTCTGCTTTTGATCATGATAAGCGAGCGACAGTCGCTGGATGTGCGAATAGAGCGCGCGGCGCAAATCGTGGGTCACCCATTGGCCCACGCTGGTGGTGAGATATTTTTCCGTGTAGGCGCAGAGGGCCTCGAGAACCGCAATCGCCAAAACCGCCACGGCCGCGAATTTGAGAACGGCCAGGCGATCCGTCCCGGCCAGGAGATGAATCCAGTGATTCAGCCATCCGTGGCTCGACTTGGCTTTCAGCACGTCGTCGAAGACGATCTTCAGCGGCCACGGTTCGAGCAAGTTGGCCAGACCTTCGCCAATCACCGCGAAGAGCCCGATCAAGAGCGCTTTTGAATGCGGCTTGAGCAGATTGCTGATGCTGAACGGTTCTTGGGGGGCGGAGCGATTGTCCATTCCAGATGATTCTCCATGATGCGCTCACCCGATTTGCGTTTGCCTCACGGACAGATAGCTTCCCGGTCTATCCGGCCCATCATTTCAAAAACTCCGTCAAAACTTCAAATCACTCAAGGCGGCCTCGCCGCTGCGTTTCGAGGCGGCAGCCACTCATGCATTATTTCCGGTGCGATCGATCGACGACCATCCTCCATCGTGGTTCGTGATCTCTTTATTAGATGCGGGAAAGGGCGGAGGGGGACGAAGAATCTTCGATGAAAACTTTGATCGCCCGCGGAATCACCGGGGAATGGCGCGTGCGCATCACACCATAGAGAATGAGAAGGCGCGCGCGAAGGCTCTCACAACTTTACAACCCAATTGGCGGTGAAGGAAAGAAATTCGATGCCGTGATGATAGGGGCCGGCCGTCGCTGCGGGATCGATCCACACGACGCGAGCGGCGATGGATTCGGCCCGCCGCCCGTCTTCGACCGCGCCGGCGGTTTTGTGAATGTCGATGAGGGAACCGGGAGGAATTTTAGTCGGCCATGCGATCAGGGCTCCGAAGCGGCTGACGTTGACGGTGTGGCCGGTGAATTCAAAGGCGCGGCCGGCTTCGTCTCGCCCTCGCACGACGACCGGCATTTTCATCGCCACCCGGGAAGCGCGTCGGCGCTCCCGCGGGGCCACGCGCAAGGCCCGGTAAACCGCGTGGCGCGCTTCCTTAACGTGTGAAGGTTTTCTGAGGTAATCAAACGCCCCGATCTCCTGGGCCACTTTCCACGCTTCTTCGCGCGCCTTGCCGCTGACAATAATGACCGGGACGAGTTTTGTTTGTTGCATGGATTTCAGGATTTCGAGCACCACGTAGCCGCCCATGTCCGGCATCATCACATCAAGCAGGATGCAGTCCGGGCGCTGCAGAATGGCTTCCCGAATAGCGGCATCTCCCGAATTGGCGCGCACGACTTCGAGTTCCGCTTGAAAGATTCCTTCGTACAGATCGCACGTTTGAGGATCGTCGTCCACCACCAGCAGTTTCTTTTTCGCCATGCCCCTGGCCTCGCGGAAAGGTTTCGAAAAGTTGCCGAAAGATTTGTGGCGCCGACTGGCCGCCGCTCCTCCCGCGCTCTCGAAACTGTTTGGGGCCAATGCCGGAGATGAATGGCGGGTCGCTGGCGACACGCCTCCAAGCAGTTCCGATCGAGCGCCAACACTTCTTCCGCTGTGACGAGGGTAGGCTTACAAGAGATGTTGCTCTTGATCGGTCAGACCGCTTCGCGCTTCGACCGATTCAAGATGATTACGATGTGGGGGATTTTAGTGTCTATGCCGGCACAAAGCAAGATAAATCATGCGAAGAGAATTCGCCGGATGTTTTTTGAAGAAACGACGTGTCTTTTCTTTCATTGATCGCGTGTCGATATGGGATGCTGGAGATGAAAATCGGTCTTGTTCTGAAAGGCGTGCGCCAACAGCAGAATCTTCTCTTCGCCGTAGAGCGATCCGGTCAACTGAAGATCCAGCGGCTGGCCCTGGGTGTCAAAGCCGTTGGGAAAACTGATCTCCGGATGTCCGGTCAAATTCGTAATGCTCAGGGCGTCGCCGAGGAACAGGTCGAGGTCTTTCATGACATCGTTGAACTGTTCCATGAGCCGGTATCGCAGACGGTTTGCCTGAATATACTCCACCGCCGGGACCAACTCATTCAGGCGGAATGTCCCCACCCAACTGCTGCGCTCCGGATCGGCGGACATCATGTCAAGCTTGCCGCCGCGGGTGAGGTCGTCGAAGGCGGCCGCCGACTCCGCGGTGAGAACGAAGCCGATCTCATTCACCGGGGTTTTCGGAAGCTCCATGGGCTTCAAGGAAATTCCCATGGCTTCAAACGTGCGGAGAGAAGCTTCATCGGCTTTTCGTTGCTCCCGTCGCCGCCGGGCAAAATCCGGGAAGCGCGGATTCTCTTTGATCTCCCCTTCGATCAAGCTCTTCAGATAACCGACGCGAAGTTTCTTCACATCGCCGGCGGCGTTCCAATTAAACGGCACGTTGCTGACCGCATTATCTTTTTCATCGGCGCCGCTAATTACTCGCAACACCAGCGCGCAATCTTCCGCGGAGCGGCACAGCGGCCCGATTTTATCCATGCTCCAACTGAGCGCCATCGCGCCGTAGCGGCTGACGCGCCCGAATGTTGGGCGCAATCCGGTGACGCCGCAACGAATCGACGGAGAGATGATGGATCCGCGCGTTTCCGTGCCGATGCCGAATCCCACCAACCCGGCGGCCGTCGCCGAGGCCGGTCCCGCCGAGGAACCGCTGGATCCAAACCTCGGATTGTTCGGATCCCAAGGACTCTTCGTTTGCCCGCCGAACCAGCGATCGCCTTGCGCCAACGCTCCCAGCGTCAGCTTGGCCACCAGCACCGCGCCGGCCTCCGTCAATTTCTGATAGACCGTGGAATCGACATCGATCACTTGATCCTTGTACGGCGAAGCCCCGAACGTTGTTTTGTATCCCTTCACCGCCAGCAAATCTTTGGCGCCCCAAGGAATTCCGTGCAACGGACCGCGATACTTGCCCGCGGCAATCTCCTCATCGGCTTGCTTGGCTTGGCGCAGCGCCAGCTCCTCCGTCAGCGTGACGACGCAATGTAGAATGGGATCGTATTTCTTGAGTCGCGCCAGGTAGAGTTGCGTCAAACGCGTGGAGGTGATTCGCCGAGTGCGAAGAAGCCGGGAAAGATGCGTGATCGGCAGAAACGCCAATTCTTCGTCGCTCTTGGGGAGCGCGACTTTGATG
>CAZIDA010000106.1:0-8908 GCA_964537865.1 uncultured Acidobacteriota bacterium | reverse complement strand
TTAGAAAATGATCGAAGCCGGCGGAGATTGATCGAATCGATCGGCCAGCCAGGTAATTCGCGAGTTGCGGTGCGGTCTGGCCAATCATTCACCAAATATAATCCCGGTTTCACCATCCAATGCCCGAGGTGCGGAGAGCGCACCTCGGCTACCAGGGCGCGGGACGCAAACAAAAACCCCGACCTGTTTTTACAGATCGGGGTTCCCGCAAAAGGAGAAACGCAAGCGTCGGTTTACTTCTGATCTTCTGAGGCGGGCGGTTCCTTCTCTTCCGTCTTCTTCTTTTTCTTGCTCTTCTCGGCGTCGGCCTTGGCGCGTTCGGCCTTCTTGACGGAGAGTTCGCTGCCCAGCAGTTCCAAGACGGCGGTATCGGCGCCGTCGCCTTGTCGCCAGCCGGTCTTGACGATGCGCGTATAGCCGCCATTGCGGTCGCCGAAGCGGGGCGCGATGGTGGAGAACAATTTCTTCACCGCTTCCGGCTGAATCAAGTACGACGCCGCCTGACGCCGCGAGTGCAGCGAATCGCGCTTGCCCAGAGTGATCATTCGCTCCACCCAGGGGCGCACGGCTTTGGCCTTCTGAACGGTCGTCTCCACGCGCTCGTTCAAGATGACCGAAGTCGTTAAATTTCTCAACAAGGCGCGGCGGTGCGAAGTATTGCGCCCTAATTTCCATCCAGCATTTCGATGTCGCATGAGATCAAAAACTCCAATGGGATTCTAAACACCGGGGATGAGCCGCCGGCGTGTCGGACTCGCCGAGAGGCGCCTCGCCCGGATTACATTTCCGACTGAATCGGATTGCCGCCTTCGTCGAACTTCATGCCCAGGCTCAAGCCCATGGTGGCCAAGATCTCCTTGATCTCGTTCAAAGACTTGCGGCCGAAATTCTTGGTCTTCAGCATCTCCGATTCGCTCTTCTGCACCAAATCGCGAATGGTTTTGATATTCGCGTTCTTCAAGCAATTGTTGGAACGAACGGAGAGCTCCAACTCCTCGACGGAGCGGTCCAGGTACTCGTTCGTTTTGATTTCTTTCTTGGGCTGCTCTTCCTCCACCACTTCTTCCAACTCTTCGAAGTTGATGAAGATGGACATGTGATCCTTCAGCAGCTTCGCGGCCAGCCCGATGGCGTCTTGCGGCTTGACGCAGCCATTGGTCCACACTTCCAAGGTCAGCTTATCGAAATCCGTCATTTGGCCGAGGCGCGCCGGATCGACGATATAGTTCACTTTCTTCACCGGGGAATGGACGGAGTCGATGGGAATGTAGCCGAGCGGCAGGTCTTCGTCAAAATTCTTTTCCGCGGAGACGTAGCCTCGTCCCTGTTTCAAGCGCATCTCGATGTTCAACTTCCCGCCTTCGCTGATGGTGGCGAGGTAGACGTTTTTGTCGAGGATTTCCACGTCGGCGTCCGGAAGAATATCGGCGGAGGTGACGATGCCGGCGCGATTCACGTCGATGTAAATCGTCTTGGGCTGATCGATGTGCAGCTTGAAGGGAATCTGCTTCAAGTTCAGGATGATGTCGGTGGCGTCTTCCACCACTCCCGGAATGGAAGAGAACTCGTGCAGCACTCCCTCAATCTTGACGGCGCTGACGGCCGCTCCCTCGATCGAAGAAAGGAGCACGCGCCGCAGGGCGTTGCCGATGGTGGTTCCAAAACCACGCTCAAACGGTTGCGCGTAGAACTGACCGTAATTGTCCGTCAACGTATCGATATTGGCAGCGAGCCGTTTTGGCTTCTGAAAACCTTTCCAAAGCATTGCGTTTCTTCTCCTCGAAAGCGGTCCGCCGCGGCGGAGGTCGCCTTGAATTTCACCCTGCTCATCCACTTCGGAGTGGTTGCGTTATCGCGCCGAATGCGCGCAACGACCGCTCGTCCCGACTACTTCGAATACAATTCCACGATCAACTTCTCTTGAATGTTCGGATCCAAATCTTCGCGTCGCGGCAGCGCCAGCACTTTGCCGGTGAAGGCGTCTTTGTTCAGCTCCAGCCATTGCGGCACGCCGCCCCGGCCGCTGATACTGTCGACCGAATATTGGATGAGCGGATTCTTGCGCGACTTCTCGCGAATGGAAATTTCGTCGCCCGGCCGCGTGGAATACGACGGGATGTTGACTTTCTTGTGGTTCACCAGAATGTGACCGTGCCGCACAATCTGTCGCGCTTGATTGCGCGACGTGGCGAAGCCCAAGCGGTACACGATGTTGTCGAGCCGGCGCTCCAGCCCGATCAACAGATTGTCGCCGGTGATTCCTTTGGAGCGCTCCGCGTCCACGAAATAGTTGTGAAACTGATTTTCCAGCAGGCCGTAGATGCGTTTGACCTTTTGCTTCTCGCGCAACTGCACGCCGTATCCCACGACCTTGGAGCCGCGGCGCTGGCCGTGCTGCCCGGGAGCGTACTTGCGACGCTCCACCGCGCACTTGTCGGTGAAGCAGCGCTCCCCTTTCAAAAACAGTTTCACGCCTTCGCGCCGACACAATCGGCAAACCGAACCTCGATATCGAGCCAAAGTATTTCTCCTTCGAAAAAACGGTGGACACGCGGCGGTCCGGCGCGGTCGAATTTCTACGACTCGCCACGACTCCCGGTCTCCTCCGCCGCGTTAAACTCTTCGCCGCTTCGGAGGGCGGCATCCATTGTGAGGCATGGGCGTCACGTCGCGAATCGAACGAATTTCCAGCCCCGCGGTCTGCAGCGCGCGAATCGCGGATTCTCGTCCCGCCCCCGGGCCTTTCACCCGCACCTCAATTTGTTTCATGCCCTGTTCGCGCGCCGCGGACGCCGCTCGGAGCGACGCCTGCTGCGCGGCAAAGGGAGTTCCCTTGCGCGAGCCTTTGAAGCCCATCGATCCGGAGCTGCTCCAACTGACCAAGTTTCCTTGCTGATCGGTAATCCCGATCAGCGTGTTGTTGAAGGTCGCTTGAATGTGAGCCACGCCCAAGGGCACATTCTTCTTTTCTTTCTTGCGAAAACTTTTTCGCTTCCCCGCCGGTTTTTTCTCTTTTTCTTCAGCCATGTGTTTCCTTCAATTCAAATTCAATCCAATGACGCCGCTTTCTCGCTTCTCAACCTCAACCGAAAAATTCACCGGTGAACCGCCGCGCCGCGAACTGAAGCTTCCCGCTTCGACTACGTCTTGGCGCTCGACTTCTTCTTGATGGCCACCGTCATGCGCCGCGGGCCTTTGCGCGTGCGCGAGTTGGTGTGCGTGCGCTGTCCGCGCACCGGCAAATTGCGCCGATGACGCATGCCGCGATAAGAGCCGATTTCGATCAGCCGTTTGATATTCATCTGAATATCTTTGCGCAGATCGCCTTCGACGCCGCCTTCTTCATCAATCACCGTTCGAATCTTGGCGGCTTGATCTTCCGTCAAGCTGTCCACCTTGGTCGACGGGTCAACGCCGGCCTTGTTCAGAATCCGGACCGATCGCGCCCGTCCGATTCCATAGATGTACGTCAGCGCGATTTCCATGCGCTTCTGTCGCGGTAAATCCACTCCCGCAATACGTGCCATAACTGCATTCTCCTTGAAGCAGGTGCCTGGTGTCGGGTGTCAGGCGCCAGAAAAGCAAATTCCTTTTGCATGAAGCGCGAAGGAATTTCTCAACACCCGATGTTTGCTTTCCTGGCGCCTGACACCTGGCGCCTCACACCTGACACCTGCTCATCCCTGCCGTTGTTTATGCTTTGAATTCACGCAAATCACCCGCACCACACCGCGGCGCCGGATGATTTTGCATTTATCACAAATCTTTTTGACCGATGCGCGTACCTTCATAAGACTCTCTTTCGCCGAGGGCTCTTTCTCGATGGCGATGCGGCCATCGTGAGCCGGGCGCCTATTTGTAACGATAGACGATCCGACCGCGGGTCAGATCATACGGTGAAAGTTCCACGGAGACCTTGTCGCCGGGAAGAATCCGAATGAAATTCTTTCTCATCCGTCCGGAGATGTGCGCCAACACCTGATGTTTGTTCTCCAGTTCCACTCGGAACATGGCGTTCGGCAGCGTCTCCAAAACCGTCGCCAAAACTTCTATCGCATCTTCTTTAGGCATAACTCCTCATGATTAAAATAAGCCGGCGTTGGGTCGCTGCTTCTCCGTTCCGGCTTGTGGCGCCCACTTCAAAACATCCGGGGATTCTCCCGGAATTCAAAAAGGCTCGAACCTCAGGGCCGCGACAACACCCAAGGCCCGTTCTGCGTCAACGCCACGGTGTGCTCGAAGTGCGCCGAATTTCCGCCGTCCGCGGTGACGGCGGTCCATTCATCTTCCAGCACCTTCACGTGGTAAGTGCCCTCGTTCACCATGGGCTCAATGGCCAGCACCATACCATCGCGCAACAACGGTCCGCGACCGGGCGTGCCGTAGTTGGGAACTTGCGGATCTTCGTGCATCGCCGTTCCGATGCCGTGTCCCACAAAATCCCGCACCACCGAAAATCCGTTCGCCTCCGCGTGTTGCTGGATGGCGGCGCCCACGTCGGAGACGCGATTACCGACCCGCATCTTCTGAATCGCCAACTCCAGCGACTCCTCCGTGACCCGCAACAGTTTTTTCAAAGAATCGCTGATCTGGCCCACCGGGACGGTCAGCGCGGCGTCGCCCACGTAGCCGTCGAGAATGACGCCGAAATCCAATCCGATAATGTCGCCTTCCTTCAACTGCCGTTCCGACGGAATTCCATGAACGATCTGTTCGTTGATGGAAGTGCACAGGACCTTGGGATAACCCCGGTATCCTTTAAACGCCGGCTTGGCGCCCCGTTCCCGCGTGCGCCGTTCCGCCAACTCATCCAAAGCCAACGTCGTGACCCCGGGCTTCACGTGCTCCTTCAACTCTTGAAGAATGTCGTGAACCAGCATGGAGGCGCGACGCATCTTCTCAATTTCGGCTTTGGACTTGCACACGATCATGAGACGCTGAGCTGTCCCTTCCGCCTCTCCAGGATCTCCACCAACCGTTGATTCAACGCCTCGATGGGGGCATTCCCATCCAAGCGAACGAGCTGCCCGGCCTTTTCGTAGTAACTCACCAGCGGCGCGGTTTGGGCTTGATATTGATTCAAGCGCTCCCGCACCACCGCTTCGTTATCGTCGGCCCGAGCTTTCAAAGTTCCGCCGCAGGCATCGCACAAAGGATCCCGTTGAGAAGGCGAATAAAAAACATTATAAATGCGTCCGCACTGTCCACAGGTTCTGCGCCCGGAGATCCTTTTGATGACCGTTTGGGCGTCGACTTCCAACGTGATGACGAGCGGCGCCGGACGTCCTTGCCGCTTCAACAGGGCGCCCAAAGTCTCCGCCTGAGGAATGGTCCGGGGATAGCCGTCCAACACACAACCGTGGACGCAATCCGGCTGCGACGTTCGCTCTTCCACCAAACCGCTGACCATCTCGTCGCTCACCAACCCCCCGGCCTTCATGATGCGTTCCGCCGCTTGGCCCAACTTTGTTTGCCGGGCCACGGCGTCGCGCAGCATATCGCCGGTTGAAATTTGAGGCCACCCAAAAAGTCGGGTGATCTCTTTGGCCTGCGTTCCTTTCCCGGATCCCGGAGGACCCAACAAGATGATGACGTTTGCTTCTTCATTCGAGGAGCTCAACGAATTTTCTCCTGGCGCTCCCATTCCGCGGCGCCGTTTAAGATTAACGTCGGCCTCGCATTCGAACCCCGGGGCCCTTTAAGAAGCCATCATAATGACGCATGATCAACTGTGATTCGATTTGCTGCACCGTGTCCATGGCCACGCCGACCACGATCAGCAAAGACGTCCCGCCGAAATAAAAGTTCACGTTCAGACCGCGCAAAATGATTTCCGGCAGATGCGAGTCGAACCAAGCTCCCACCCAAGGGAGATGGTTCAAGTGAATGCCGGAGATCATGAACTCGGGAATGACCGCCACCACCGCCAGATAGATCGCCCCCACAAAAGTGATTCGGGTGAGAATCGTATCGATGTAATCGGCCGTGTTTTTCCCCGGTCGAATGCCCGGCACGAATCCGCCGTACTTCCGCATGTTGTCGGCGACTTCCGTGGGATTGAAAATGATGGACACATAAAAGTACGTGAAGAAGATGATCGCCAACACGTAAAGCAGCGTGTAAAGCGGCTCGCCCCACGCCAACGCCTGAGTCATTCCTTTCAGAAACTTGTTGTCCTTCGCGAACAATCCGAAGGTGGTCGGAAAGCTCAAGATGGAGGCGGCGAAGATGACCGGGATGACGCCGCCGGAATTCACGCGCAGCGGCAGATGCGTCGATTGTCCCCCCATCATGCGCCGGCCGATGACGCGCTTGGCGTACTGCACCGGGATTTTTCGCTGCGCGCGCTCGAACAGGACGATGGCCGCGACCACCGCCAACATGACGACCAGCAGGATGATGACGAACGGCACCGGCCATCCTTGTTGAATCTTCTGCCAAATGTCCAAAATGGCGCGCGGAAGGCCCACGACAATGCCCGCAAAAATGATCAAAGACATCCCATTGCCGATGCCGCGGTCGGAAATCTGCTCGCCCAACCACATGATGAAGATGGATCCGGCGGTGAGCGTCAAGGCCGTCATCAAAATGAAATGGGGCCCGGGGTTCAGCACGAAGCCCACTCCCGCGCCGGTGGTCTGCTTTTCCAACGTCAAAGCAATTCCCACCGCTTGGAACAACGACAAGAACAACGTCAGATAACGCGTATACTGAGTGATCTTGCGGCGTCCCAGTTCGCCTTCCTTGGAAAGTTTCTCCAAGTACGGCCACACCGTGGTCAACAACTGCAAGATGATGGAAGCGGTGATGTACGGCTGAACGCCCAAAGCAAAGACGGTCAATCGCCGGAAGCTGCCGCCCGAAAATAAATCCAAAAATCCAAAGATGGTTCCCTGATTGGACTGAAAAAACTGCTCGAGCAGATCGCCGTTGATGCCGGGCGTCGGGATATGCGCTCCCAGGCGGTACACCGCCAGCATCGCCAAAGTAAACAGCACCCGGCTGCGCAAATCGGGAATCTTGAAAATATTCCTCAGCGACTCAATCACGCTTGACTCTCCTCGATCCGACAAATCACCGCAAAGTTTATGCCTTCGAACTGCGTCCTTCGGCTTTCGCTGGAGCCGCCGGGATGAGTTCGACCGTGCCTCCCAAGCCCTCGATTTTGGTCTTGGCCTTCCCGCTGAACTGATGCGCCACCACCGTCAACTTGCGCTTCAACTCTCCATCGCCCAAAACTTTCAAACCATCCTTGACCGCCTTGATGAGGCCGACTTCCAACAAGCGCTCCGGAGTGATGCGCTCGCCGTCAGTGAACTGGTTCAACGATTCGACGTTCACCACCACGATTTCCTTGCGAAAATTGTTCGTGAATCCGCGCTTCGGCAGACGCCGATGCAGCGGCATTTGGCCGCCTTCAAACCCACGCTTGGAACGATAACCGGACCGCGATTTCTGCCCCTTCTCGCCTCGTCCCGCCGTTTTCCCCATTCCCGTTCCCATGCCGCGACCGCGGCGTCTGTCGTGATGGGTGGCGCCTTTCGGAGGCCTCAGCGAACTCAAATCCATTGTCTTTCTCCTTTGGAGTCGCCCCGCGCGACGAGCGCCGTCGACTCCCGTGTCCAACCGAATCCTTTATGACACGATCACAACGAGATGAGGCACTCTTCCCACCATGCCTCGAATCATTGGCGTGTCCGGACGAACGATGATTTCATTCAACCGATGAAATCCTAACCCCTGAACAATTCGCTTTTGCTTTTCCGGCATCCCGATGCCGCTGCGGATCCATTTCAGTTGCAGAGTCAGTCCCTCGTAGCGTTTGCGCTCCGGAGCGGCCTTGGGCCGCGCTTGAACTTCCACCGCGGCAGACGGGGCGGATTCCACCGGTGTCGCCTCAGCGCCAGGCGCGGGCGGCGGTGTCTTCAACGCTTCCTCCGCCGGGGCAGACGCGGCGGGCTTGGCGATTTTCTTGACGGCCTTTGGGGCCGGCGCTTTTGCTTTCACCGGCGCGGCTTTCTTGGCCGCTTTGGCTTCGACCTTCTTGGTCGCCGGCTTGGCGGCCTTCTTCGTGACTTCTTTCTTTTTCTTCTTCTTGTCCATGAGATTCAATCCAGCTTCTCAGAAATCTTTTCAAATTTCACCGGGCTCTTGAACGATCTTACAATTCCTCCGGTGTTTTGCCGCGCAATTCCGCCACGGTGGCGGCATCGCGCAAACGCATCAGCCCGTCCATCGTCGCCTTGACCACGTTATGCGGATTGGTGGTTCCCAACGATTTGGTCAGAATATTCTGAATTCCGGCTTTCTGAATGACGGCCCGCACCGCGCCGCCGGCAATCACGCCCGTGCCTTCCGGCGCCGGTTTGAGCAGCACGCGTCCGGCGCCAAACCGACCGATGATTTGATGCGGAATGGTCGTGCCCTTCAGCTTCACGGCCACGACTCGCTTCTTGGCGGCTTCGATTCCCTTCTTAATGGCCGCCGGAACTTCCTTTGCTTTTCCCGAACCATAGCCGACATGACCGGCCTCGTCGCCCACCACCACCAGCGCGGAGAAACTCAAATTCTTTCCGCCCTTCACCACCTTGGTGACGCGGTTGATGGAGACGACTTCATCTTTCAAGGCCAACGAATTCGCATCGATCCGCTCTTTAGCCAAAATATTCCTCCTTCAAATTTCCCGGACGCTCCGTCGAAGGGAGGTCCCCCTGGCCGCTAGAATTTCAATCCCCCACTGCGCGCGGCTTCCGCCAAGGTCTTGATGCGGCCATGATATATGAAACCGCCGCGATCAAACACCACCTTTTCGATGCCCTTTTCCTTGGCGCGCTTGGCCACCAACTCGCCCACGAGCTTGGCGGCTGCGACGTTGCCGCCGTTCTTCAGCTTCTGATTAACTTCCTTG
>CAZIDA010000105.1:0-8938 GCA_964537865.1 uncultured Acidobacteriota bacterium | reverse complement strand
GGCCGACCTTATACAGAACATCTTCCACGAATGCAAGAACGGCGTTTCCGGAGCAGTCGCCCATGGGCCGTCGGCGTACCCAATGCGATGAAGATGTTTCGTTTTCCGTGCGGCCATTCACCGCAGAGACGCTGAGAACGCAGAGGATGCGCAGAGAACACCGCGGCTATTTTCGGGGCAGGTTGTCACAGGCTGGAAGCCCGTGTCACCCTATTTTCGTCATCGGTTTTGCCGGCTCTGAATTTTCCTTTTGATGTACTCCAACAATCCGCCCACTTCCATCATTTCGCGCGCGAAGGGAGGGATTGGCGAGAACTGAAATGTCTTCCCGTTGGCTTTGTTGTTGATCGATCCGGAGGCGATGTCGACTTCCAAGAAATCGCCGCTGGAAGTTCCCAAGCAAATGTCCGGGCATTCAATTGCCAGGAACCCGTTGTTGATGGCGTTCCGACAGAAAATTCGCGCAAAATTTACGGCAATGACTCCGGCCACTTGGGCGCCGCGCAGCGCCCACACCGCATGCTCGCGAGAAGAGCCGCATCCGAAATCTTCCGCCACCACCAGAAAGTCTCCCGGCTGAACTTTCTTTCGAAAGTCGGGATCAATGTCCTCCATGACATGTTTGGCCAGCTCGGCCTCTTCGTGAACGTTCAAATAGCGCGCTGGAATAATCTCGTCGGTGTTGATGTGAGGACGCGGATAAACGTGCGCAAATCCAATCATGGTTAGGGCTCTCCTCTTCGGCATACCAAATTCACAAATACTTCCGGGGATCGGCGATTTTCCCTTCGATCGCCGAGGCCGCGACGGTGGCAGGCGAGGCCAGGAAAACTTCGCTCTTCGGATGTCCCATTCGTCCCACAAAATTTCGGTTGGTCGTGGAGATGCATCGTTCTCCCTCGGCCAGGACGCCCATATACCCGCCCAGGCAGGCGCCACAGGTAGGCGTAGAAATCGCACAGCCGGCGTTGATGAAGATTTCGAACAGCCCTTCGCTGAGCGCTTGCGAATAGATCGCAGTGGTGGCCGGGACCACCATCGTGCGACACGCGTGGGACACATGCCGGCCTTTCAACACCCGCGCGGCAATTCGCAGATCTTCGATGCGGGCGTTGGTGCACGATCCGATGTAGGCCTGGTCCAATTTGATTTGATCCTTCGCGGCCTGCGACACCGGCACGCCGTTCGATGGAAGATGTGGCAGCGCCACGATGGGTTCCATCTGGTCCGCGCGAATGCGAACCGTTCTCGCGTATTCTGCCTCGGGATCCGATTCAACCGTCTCAAAACTTTTGTTTTTTGAATGAGGTTTTTCGCGGAGGTAACGGACCGTGATGTCGTCCGCAGCGATGATCCCAGACTTGGCGCCGGCTTCGACCGCCATGTTGGTGAGGGTCATTCGCGATTCCATGGAGAGGGAAGCGATGGTCGACCCGGACCATTCCATGGCCATGTAGCGCGCCCCGTCCACGCCGATCTGCCGAATCACTTCGAGAATAATATCTTTCGAAAAAACGCCGAAAGGAATCTCTCCCTCGACGATAATTTTCATGGAAGCCGGCACGCGGAACCATAATTCGCCGGTCGCCAGAGCGGCCGCCAAATCGGTGGAACCGATACCGGTGGAGAAGCATCCGAAGGCGCCATAAGTGGTGGAATGGGAATCCGCGCCGATGACTGTCGTGCCCGGAAGCACGTGGCCCATCTCCGGCAGCAGCGCGTGGCAGATTCCATGCCGCCCGATTTCGTAGTAATGCTCGATTCCTTGCTCCTCCACCCAGCGTCGAAGGATCTGCGCCAACAACGCCGACTGGATATCTTTGTTCGGAACAAAATGATCCGGCGTCACCACAATCTTGCCGGCATCGAAGACCTTGTCGACGCCGATCGATTGGAGCATGGCGATGGCCGGAGGCGTGGTCACTTCGTGGCACATGATTAAATCGATGTTGGCATTCACCAAATCGCCCGGTGAAACCGCATTGCGATCGCAATGTCGCGCCAGAATTTTCTCAGTGATGGTTTGATTCATGATTCTACAGAATGCCCCCGCCCCAAAAAACGGGCGGGGCTACCAAAACCCCTCCATCTGAAATCTCACATCTCACACCTCGCACCTCACACCTGTTTTCACACTCCCCATTCCCCGTGCTGTTCATCGGATCGCGATGGAATTTCCATCCCCACCGCGGCTTCCGTCTCTCGTTTTGATCGCTTTCTTTCCATGAGAGCTTTGTTCAACGCGTTGAGGTAGGCGCGGGCGCTGGCTTCGGTGACATCCGTCGAGGCCGCTTTCCCGGTGAAATTGCGATCGCCAAATTGGGCATGAACGAACGCTTCCGCCACGGCGTCTTTGCCGCGGGTGACCGAGCGGACCGAGTAATCCAGCAACTTGCCGGGCAATCCCGTAATTCGGTCGATGGCGTTGCAGGTGGCGTCGACGGGGCCATCGCCGGCCGCGGACTCAATCAGAATTTCATCGCCGTGCGATAGACGAACCGTGGCGGAACCAAAACCTTCGTTTCCGCCGATCGTTTGAAGATGACGCAGCGCGTAGGACTCCGGAACGTGCTTGAGTCCGTCATCGACAATCACGATGAGCTCTTCGTCGTAAACGACCTTCTTCTTGTCGGCGAGTTTTGTGAACAGCCAGTAAGCGCGCTCCAACTCCTCCTTCGTCAAGGAGTAACCGAGCGCTTCGAATCGTTTCTGAAGCGCATGCCGGCCGGAATGTTTGCCCAAAATAATTTTGCTTTCCGGGATTCCGACCGATTGCGGCGTCATAATCTCGTAGGTCAACGCGGACTTGAGCACGCCGTCCTGGTGAATGCCGGCCTCATGAGCAAACGCGTTTCTGCCGACAATCGCCTTGTTGGCCTGGACCAACATTCCGGTGAGATTGGAAAGCAGATGTGAGCTTCGATAAATTTCCTCGGTGCGAATCCCGGTTTCAAATTGCAGCAGCTTCTCGCGGACCTTGAGCGTCATGACGATTTCTTCGAGCGAGGCGTTGCCGGCGCGCTCGCCGATTCCGTTGAGGGTGCATTCGACCTGTCGCGCGCCGTTCATAACTCCGGCCAGTGAATTGGCCACGGCCAAACCCAGATCGTTGTGACAGTGCACGCTCAGGATCGCCCGATCGATGTTGGGCACGCGCTCGCGAAGCGCCCGAATCAACGCGCCAAATTCCTGGGGAACACAGTAGCCGACCGTATCCGGGATATTAACGACCGTGGCTCCAGCTTCAATCACCGCCTGCGTCACCGCGCACAAGTAATCCAGATCGCTGCGCCCGGCGTCTTCGGCGGAGAACTCTACCTCATCGCACAAAGACTTCGCATTTCGCACCGCTTCCGCCGCCTGCTGCAGCACTTCGTCTCGCGATTTTCGGAGCTTGTGCTCAAGATGAATATCGGAAGTGGCGATGAAGGTGTGAATGCGTGGCCTCGCGGCGGACTCAATGGCTTCCCAGCAACGCGCGATGTCGGCTTGATGAGCGCGAGCCAGCCCGGCGATGCGGCAGGTTCGAATTTCCATCGCAATGCGACGCACGGCTTCGAAATCACCCTCGCTGGCGATGGGGAATCCGGCTTCGATCACATCGACGCCGAGACGCTCCAGTTGCCGCGCCATCTTCAACTTCTCTTCGATGTTCATGCTGAATCCGGGAGACTGTTCGCCATCGCGAAGGGTCGTATCAAAAATTTCAATTTGGGACATGAGGATGGACTCCTTTACGCAATTCCGTTCAAGAAGATGCTCGTGATTCCCTTGACCAGTTGCGGGATCGTGATTCTCCCGTCCGGTCGATACCACTGGTAACACCAGTTGATCATTCCGAGCAGCGCAAACGCGCTGACCAGCGGATCCAAATCTTTTCGATGATGCGCCTTCAAGACGTCGCCGACCAATCCTTCCACAAAATGAATGTAGGCCTTCTTGCGCTGATTGATCTTGCGCCGGTAAGCCCCGGTGAGCGACTTGTCTTCGTGAAGAATCACCGTGACCTCATGATTCATCTCTTGCAGGATCAGGCGCAGATGGCGCTCGATCATTTGCCGGAGTCGTTCGTCGGGATTTTGAATCTGCTCCACCGGCGCCACCACGATCTCGTCGGTCAAATCCATTCCGTAATCGAGGATGGTGTAAAGCAACTGCTCCTTGCTGGCGATGTGATGGTACAGTCCGGCCTTGGTCAGTCCCGCCGCTTTGGCGATGTCGCTCATGGACGTGGAATCGTACCCCCGCTGATGAAACACCAATGCCGCAATGTCATAGACGGGATTGTGCAGATGGCCTTTTTTGCGAGGAGGCCGCGCGGCCGCTTTTCCCGGGGACGAAGCGCGCGCGACCGCGTGAATCCCTGGTGATGGATTTTTCTTCACAGGCGACTGCGGTTTTTCGTTCCGACCATTCTTTTTCATGGCGCTGAAAGTCTCGTCCGGAATGAGAACAATTCTCAATCCTTCAGGTGATGGAAGATTTCTTCGGGCCTCGTCCCAGGGGGCCGTCTTGTGGCGCCTTGGGAACGCGGGGTGGATCATCGGGATTATGGGACGACCTACCGACCGGTCGGTATTTTATGAATCTGGAATATTGGTGTCAAGCAGAATGTCGGAAGAGTTCGGTCGGGTCGCTCATGGGCCGGCGGCGCACCCAAGGATGAAAATGTTTCGATTGCCGGGGAGGCCATTCACCGCAAAGGCGCCGAGGACGCCGAGATGGCGCAGAGAGACCCTGGAATTTTCGGGGCAGTCGCTCATGGTCGCCGCGGCGACCACTCAAGGGCATGAAAATATTTCAGGGTTGCGATGATGCCAGCCGATAGGGCGATAGTCCGCCAGCTCTTTGGCGGATAGCCCCACGCGTGAGCGTGGGGATAGGCGAGCCAAAGATCCTGACAAGCCCGCCTTGGCGGGCGACAGAAATCTATTTTCGCGGCAGGTGAAACATTGCGCGGCGCCGTTCACGGCGCCTGCATTTCCTCAGACCGCCCATTCATGGGCGGGGATTTGAAATGCTCCGGGAATCCTGCAAATTTTATTCATCTCAAAGGGACTCTCTCGGTATAATGACTCGCTTCCGAAAAACAACATGGCCTTCGAGGGGAGCTTTATGGTGGGACCGCGTTTGTACTTCAACGATTTTGCCGGCGCTCGGGCGGTGTTCCCCTTGGATCGGACGATCTGCAAGCTGGGCCGCAACTCCGAAAACCATGTGGTGCTGAACGATCCGTCCATCTCGCGATTTCACGCGGAGATTCGAGCGATCAACGATCATTTCGTCTTGATGGATTTGGGGAGCAAGAACGGAACGCTGGTCAACGGAGAGTTCATTCGGGAGTGGGGCTTGACGCATGGGGATCGCATTCAACTGGGCTCCAACCCCAGCCTGACGCTCTTCTTCGCCACCTCCGATCTCGAGGAGGCGGCGCTGTCCAGCGCGGCGCTTTCGGCGGAGTCTCCAGGCAGCAAAGTCAGTTCGCATCATTTGCGCATGCTGTTGGAAGTCTCCAAAGCATTGAATTCATCGTTGGTATTGGAGGATGTCCTGAATCGGGTCATGGAAGCGGTCATGGAATTGACCGGGGCCGACCGCGGCTGTTTGATGTTGAAAGATGACCGCGGCGCCATGCAGATGACGGTGTCCAGAAATTTCAGTGCGGACGCGCTGAAGGATCAACAATACCGCTTCAGCCAGTCGGTGATCCAGCGCGTGGTGGAGACGGAAAAGTCGGTCATCGTCTGCGATTCCGGCCGCAATCAGGATTTTCGCGAGCAGAAGAGCGTCATCGCGTTGAACTTGAAAACCATCATGTGCGTGCCGCTGAGAATCCGCCGCGCCGATTTGCGCGACACTCCACCGGAATCCAACACTTCGTTTATGACCATCGGTTTGATTTACGTCGATAAGCAAACCGTCACGCAGTTCTTTTCGGATCAGGATCTGGAACTCTTCGAGACGCTCGCCGGGCACGCCGCCATCGCCATCGAAAATGCGCGATTGCACCAGGAAGAGATTGAGAAGCTGCAGCTCGAGGAGGAGATGCGCATCGCGAGCGAGATTCAGCAGACCCTGCTTCCGAGCCGCCCGCCGGCCTTGGAACACACGCGATTCGCGGGCATCAACATTCCCTGTCGAGCCATTGGCGGCGACTATTATGATTTCATCCCGCTGGGTCCATCGAAGGTGGGGATTGTGATTGCCGACGTCGCCGGGAAAGGATGTTCCGCGGCGCTGTTGACCTCGATGGCGCAGGGAATTTTCTTGGCCGAGGCGTCGGCTGAGAAATCCGCCGCCCAAACCGTCGCCGAGGTGAATCATTTTCTCGCCCAAAAAAATCCCAGCAATAAATTTGTCACCGTGTTCTATGGCATTTTGGATGATGCGGGAGAGTTTCGATTCTGTAACGCCGGGCATAATCCGCCGCTTTGGGTGAGCGCCGAGGGAGCGGTGCGACCGCTGCGCGAGGGGGGAATGGTGCTGGGCGTTTTCGACGGCGCCCCCTTTGAGGAAGGAGTAGTGCACTGCGCATCCGGAGACCGAGTGGTCTTCTTCACCGACGGAGTCACCGAAGCGCAATCCGTCCAACACGAGGAGCTGGGCGAAGAACGATTCCGAGAATGGGTGGTGGCTCATCGCG
The DNA here is from genome assembly GCA_964537865.1 of uncultured Acidobacteriota bacterium. Taxonomy (GTDB): domain Bacteria; phylum Acidobacteriota; class Terriglobia; order JAIQFV01; family JAIQFV01; genus CAZIDA01. Next base: position 2,295 of record CAZIDA010000105.1, on the reverse strand, counting down.
CCAAATGCGCGGAAGCGATGAAGGAGGAGATCATTCAAAGCGTGATGCGTTTCACTTCCGGCGCCATGCAGTACGACGACATCACCTTGGTCGTCGCTGAAAAGAATTGACCGGCGGAGCGATGCGCTGTTCTTACCAACGCGACAGAGATTGAATCAAGCGATGGCGCGATGAAACAACCCGTCGCCTTGAAATGCAATCGTAATACGAGGTAAAGTAAGAAAGGGTCGAAGTGAAGAGACAAAAGAAGACAAACGATAAGGGTTCGGTCCTTCGACCGGGCACGTGATCCCGCGGAGTTTCACGATGCCCTTCGGACGATTTTTCAACCGGAGGGCGTCCAACGCGGAGTGTTTTCAGTCTAACGATGAGCACCATATCAAGAATCAGTTATCACATGAGGTGAGTGAATCTATGGACAATTATCTTGAGAATACGACGGCGATGTCGGTGCATTCATCGACATCGCATCGCGCCGCCACGGTTTCTTTCTGGATCGCCGGAATCCTGGGCGGAGTGTTTTTTATGTGGATGGGCTTTCATCACTTGCGTGTTTCCTATTCCCAGGCCTATACCCCAAGCACCGGGCCCTTGGTGAATCAAACGCAGGTGAGCGTGTTGGCCCAGGAAAACCAAGCTTATGAAGTGATCGCGAAAGCGGTGTTGCCATCGATCGTCAACATTTCCACGAAGCAGATTATTAAGACGAACCCGATGCCGAATCCTTTTTTCAACGATCCCTTCTTTCAACAATTCTTTGGGCCGGATTTTCAGCAGATGCCCCAGGAGCAAAAGGAGCATGCGTTAGGCTCCGGAATCATCATTAGTCCCAACGGATACATCGTGACCAACAATCACGTCATCGACAAAGCCACGCAGATTACCGTGCAATTGGGAGACAAGCGGCAATTCAGAGGCAGCGCGGTCAAATTGGTGGCGACGGATCCGAAGACGGACATCGCCGTGTTGAAGATTGACGCCACGGGTCTGCCGGTGGTTCCTTGGGGAGATTCGAATAATCTGAAGGTCGGAGAAATCGTCATGGCCTTCGGAAATCCTTTCGGCTTGAATCAAACGGTAACGAAGGGAATCGTGAGCGCGGTCGGGCGCTCCGATATGGGGATTGAAAGCTATGAAGATTTCATCCAGACGGATGCGGCCATCAACCCCGGAAACTCCGGCGGCGCGTTGGTCAATATTCGCGGGGAGTTGATTGGAATCAATACCGCCATCCTTTCTAAGAGCGGCGGATTCAACGGCATCGGTTTTGCCATTCCCAGCAACTTGGCCAAGCATGTGGTAAAGAGCTTAATCAAGAACGGAAAAGTGGAACGCGGATGGTTGGGAATCACGATTCAAGACATCACGCCGGCGATTGCACGGGAATTTGGCCTCAGTGAAGTGCGAGGGGCGTTGGTATCCGACGTCTCCGCGGACAGTCCCGCCGCCAAGGCGGGAATCCAACGCGGCGACGTGATTCTGGAATTCAACGGGACGCAGGTCGAGAATAAATCGCAATTGGCTTATCAAGTCGGAATGACGGCCATCGGCAGCACGGTTCCGGTGAAAGTCCGTCGCGGTAAAGAAGACATGACGCTGCACGTGACGGTCGCGGAAATGCCGGCCTCGATTGCGGCGGAAGGTCCGAACGGACAAGTCGCCCCCGGCCAGTTCACGAATGTCCTCAACGGCATCGAAGTGCAGAATCTCACGTCCCGCATCGCGCAACAGTTGAATCTGCCGGCGGATACTACCGGAGTGGTCATCACCTCGGTGAAGCAGGGAAGCGCCGCCGAGGACGCCGGCCTGCAACGCGGCGACGTGATTCAGGAGTTGAACCGCCAGGCGGTGCACAACATGCAGGACTACAACCGCGTCGCGGCGACGATTGGCAAGGACGACACCGCGTTGCTGCTGATTAACCGCCGCGGCAATACGATCTATATCGGGCTGAGTCCGGAAGGGGAGTGATCGACGCTTCACTCTCCTCGGCAACAGGCTAAGTAATCGTCGTTGTGAATAGATATTCATTTTGGGGCTCCGATATCTGGGAGCCCCTTGTTCTTTCGGTCGGATCATTCCAAGGCCACGAAAATAACCAAGCCATTGAGTTGAATTCGTGTTCGTCCCCGAAGGGGACGCGTCCTCCAGCCCAGGGTTGTCCGCCATCTTTCACTTGCCTCGCCCGGATTGATGGGGGATTGGCGGACTACCCTGGGTATCAAACCGCCCCGGCGACTCAACCCTGAAAGAGTCTGTGTGAAAACTCAAAAACCGAGAAAATCTCGACATCAA
>CAZIDA010000104.1:0-8948 GCA_964537865.1 uncultured Acidobacteriota bacterium | reverse complement strand
AGGCGTCTTAGAGTAAAATCAAATTGTACATGTTATTTCAGAACGAGCCCTTAGGCATTTGCATGGCCACAGGACGAGACGTTCAACTAACGCGCCAAATTGGCGAGTATTTAGCGACAGCAGAACTAGGACGCCGGGGTTGGATCGCAACGACATTCACGGGCAGTCTTCCTGGCTTCGATATTCTTGCGGTCAATCAGGATGGTCAAACGCTCGAAGTTCAGGTCAAGGCTATTCGCAGTAACTCATGGCAGTTAAACGCTGGTCAGTTTCTAAAAGTGGAGATTGAAAACGGAATACAAGTCGTTCGAGGTTTACAGCCACTGAAATCGAAAGGTCGTCTGTGTATCTTCATTGCCATTAAAGGGCAAGGACAAGACGAATTCTATGTTTTTCCTTGGGCTGAGCTCCAGAACATTCTTCGCGAAGACTACAAAGATGGGCCGAGGCCAAGAAATCCAGAAACCTTACATTACGCCTTATACCCAAAGCGTATTGCTCACTTCAAAGACAATTGGGAGGTGCCACCGTGAACATGCCTAACAAACGCTTCGAGAGGGACACTCCGCCGGCAAGCTGGCTTCGCGCCCCTCAAGCTGCACGTTATGTCGTTCGTGAGCATCTCGACGGAAAGGAGATACGATGGCTGACAAGCATCCGTATGTGAACGCCCCCGGTGTGCTGAGGGCCGTCCTTGATCATCTTCGCAATTCATTTCCGGAGTCGCTTACTGCGGATGTGCTTCGAAAGCTCGGGTTTGCGCCCAAGAACGAGAGCTACATGATCAACACCATTCGCTTTCTCGGGCTCGTGGACCAAGCGGGTGCTCGAACCCAGGCAGCGCAGCAGGTCTTCACGCTTCACGACGATGCGGCGTTTTCACGGGCCTCTCGAACATGATAAAGAGAGCCTACACCGAGCTCTTCAAGCTCCACGGGGACAAGGCGTGGACACTCGAGCAGAATAAGCTAATCACATTCTTCCGCCAAACCGACCAGTCATCCGGACTCGTGGGAACCCTTCAGGCCAAGACGTTTTCTGCTCTCGCTTCCTATTCGGGTCACGGTGTTGAGGGAACAACTCCGGACCAAAAACCACGGACCAAGACAGAGGGCAAGACCACGGCCGCTCGGAGAAAGGCGAAACCTGAGTCGAGGGAACGGCACAAACCTGAGGCTGAGTCTTTAGCCGACAAGGAACGAACAGATGATGAGCGCCGCCGGGACCTTGCCCTGAGCGTACGTATCGAAATCAACCTTCCTACAGCCGCCGATCAGGAAACGTATGATCGCATTTTCAGGAGTATTAAGGAGAACCTGCTAAATGGTTAGGTCTCTCCGCAGATTCGAGGCGATCGCTCGCGAGAGCTATCAGCTCTCTACATCGCTGGGTGCCAGCGTTGTTCAGGAGCACCCTTTCGAACTGAGGAATATCCATCCCATCCTACCGGCGGTCGTTCGGCGGCTCTTTGACGACGGTCACTTTCCTCAGGCGACGTTCGAGGCATTCAAGTTCGTTGACAGAGAAGTGGCTCGATTATCAAAGCATGGCGAAAGCGGCCTGAAGCTCATGATGGCTGCCTTCTCCGATAGTAGCCCTTTGATTCGCCTCACTCCATGCAGCAACACCAGCGAGAGGGATGAACAGAAGGGTTTTCAGTTTCTGTTTGGGGGCTCGATGCTCGCGATTCGGAACCCTCGCGGGCACGAATACGCGCTGGACGACTCGCCCGACGAGTGCTTGGACCATCTTGCGCTTGCCTCCGTGCTGCTTCGACGTCTTGAGGGCGCCGGATATGTGCTATCCACAACATAACCAGCTCGTGCACCTGCCGAGCGGCGATAGGCGGACAATCGGAGCTCTTAAGTAATGCGACCCCTTCTATATTCCATCAACGTCACACTGGACGGGTGCTGCGATCATCGTGCAATCATCCCAGACGAAGACTTGCATCGTCACGCGGCTGAGAACATCGCCCGGGCTGATGCCCTTCTCTTTGGCCGGGTGACTTACGAAATGATGGAGGCAGCGTGGCGGGCGCCTGCGCGGACGGGAACGAGGCCTGATTGGATGCAGCCCTGGATGGAACCCTTCGCCCGGACGATCGATGCGGCGAAGAAGTACGTTGTGTCGAGCACCCTGGACCGGGTCGATTGGAATGCGGAACTCGTGCGCGGGGATCTAATGCAGGCCGTACAGGTGCTCAAGCGGGAGTCGGGGAAGGGACTGTTCGTGGGCGGCGTGAAGCTCGCACTGGCGTTGACGGAGTTCGGATTGATCGATGAGTACGAGTTCATCGTGCATCCCAGGCTAGCGGGCCATGGGCCGACGTTGTTTGCGGGCTTATCGAAGCATGTCGACTTGAAGCTTGTGAGCCGGCTGGAGTTCGGCTCGGGGGCGGTGGCGATGCGGTATGAGCCGAGAAGGTAGCCATCAGTGGTCGTGTTGCACTTGGTACGCGAATTCGCGGAAGCGGGCTAACAAAGCGCTGCACTCGGACGCCCGCGCGCTGCGCGCTCGGGTTCCCTCGGCCGCTTCGCGGCCTCGGCGCCGGTGAGCGCGAGCGTTAAGCCGTCTGGAGGACTCCATGAAACGCACCTGGACGATCATCGGGGTGAGTGATGTGCCGCGGAGCTTCAAGTGGTACCAATCGCTGTTCGGCCAGTCGGCGACGGCTCCGGGGCATCCCGACTTTGGGCAGCTCCTCGATACGGATGGAACTGTGTTGCTCTGCCTCCACGAGTGGGGCGCTCACGAGCATCCCTCCTTGATGAGCCCCGATCACGCGACACCCGGCAACGGCCTCCTCTTGTTCTTCCGGGTCGATGATTACGAGGCGGCGTTGCGAAGGGCCCACGCTCTCGTGCCGCGGCTCGAAGAAGAGCCTCACGTGAACCCCAGCACTCGGACCAAGGAGTTCTCGCTGCGAGACCCCGACGGATACTACGTCACGATCAGTGCGCTGTCCTCGGTCGAGCGAAAGGGGGCCGGAAGGCGACGGCCTAACAAGCCCTTGCACCCGTCGAAGACGCGCGGCCGACCCAAGAAGTCGCGAGAGAGAACTCGGCGCCTTCGCGGGTGAAGCGCTCGTGGTTAGACCAGAGACAGAATGAAGAGAAACAGGACAACTGTTGGCACACAAGCCCGCTGGTTCTGCAACCACTGCAGGACCGAAACAAAGCACACCTGTAAGTCAGAGTTCTTCTGTCACGAGGAACCCCCGGTCATGCAGGATAAACACGGTGTCTCTTTTTGTGGAGTGGATTGCTTTCGCGTGTGGACCTGTGACGGATGCGAAGAACCGTTGTTCCAGCAGGCGTGTGGTGTGTTGAAGTGTAACCCGCGTAAAGGCAAACCGTGGTATACGGACCAAGGGGAACACGAGATCGCACTCTACCCCGACCGGACCGAAGGCAGTGTTCCCGTGAGACACTACGTGAAACTGCCAAAGCCTATCGCAACCGCCTACTACGAGACAGTCTTTGCGCACCATCACAGCCTGTATTTGCTCTGCGCACTTGGGCTGCGCAGCATCATCGAGGCCCTGTGCAAAGACCAGGGGATTTCCGGTCGGGATCTTCGGCAGAAGATTGACGGCCTTACGAAACTGCTGCCGCCGATCACGGCGAAGAGGCTTCATTCGCTTCGTTTCATTGGCAACCGCGCAGCGCACGAGTTCCGAGAATCAAGGCAGGAAACCCTCCGCCTTGGCATAGAGGTTTGCGAAGACATACTGAACTTCCTTTACGAACTCGATCACAGGGCATCACGACTGGAACGAGACTTGGCGCAAGAGGAATAGGGAAGGCCCAACAACGGGCTGCTCTCGTATTGCTTACCCGCGGCGGGTTCGCAAACGGAGAGGCCGGGCGTTCGGCAGGGAAGAACATGAAAATCTGCAGCTACACGATGACCTCTGACACCGGCTTCGCGCCGAACCCGTTTCATGGGTGTTGCACGCTGGCTGCATGCACACCGAATCACATGGGTGCCAAGCTTGAAAAGGGGGACTGGGTAGCGGGATTCTTCACAGACAGCAGAGTACCCTGCCTTGTCTATGCAATGCAGATTGATCAAATGATGGGGTATGACGGCTACTATCACGCGCGTCGCTTCCAGGACAAGAAGCCGTGCTTGACTGGTCGTACGGAAGACAGATGCGGTGACAATATCTACCACACCGACAGGGATGGCAGGTGGGTTCGAGACAAAGGACCGTACCACCAAGATAGCCGTGCCATGGAACAGGACACGCGACACGCACTTGTCTACATTGGAGGTGTCTACGCCTATTTCGGCGAGAAAGCGTACTCCAACCCCTTGCCTGATCGGCTGCGCAACGTCCTGAAGAGCGGCCAGGGAATCAAGTACACCAGACAAGACAACCCACTGCTCACACCGTACCGTCGCTGGCTCGAAGCGAAGCCTAGAGGAATCCAGGGGTGTCCACGAGATCTGCCCACTGGCAGCACTTGTACGCCATGCAATCGTGGGGCGAGCAAGACCCGAAGCCGAACCAGCAGGTGCACTTGACGCGGATTCCGCTCCCGCTCCACTCGCGCAAGTGACTTTGTCGTTCGCCCACAGAAGAAGCAACGGAGATGACGCATGAATAAGGCGCGCGGACTCTTTGGGGGTGCGATTGTTTTGTATTTCATCATCGCCCTCGAGGTGCTGATAATGATCAGCCCTTTTGCAGCCTTCTTTTACGCGGCCTTCAACCCCTTCCTCCTGTTCCTTGCCCGGTGGCCGGCCACGCGCTGGTTGGCCTCGTTCTTCCTGCCGCACATGGTATTGCCGCCCGGTCTTTTCCTCCAGACGGTTAGGGTCGCTGGATCGTTTTTGTTCGTGGGTGGGGCAGCAGTCTTTCTCGTCTGCGCCGGCCAAGTGTACACGCACAAGTTGTTGCGACTCGGACCCGTCCTAGGCGGACTCTACAAATGGATTCGGCATCCGCAGTACCTTGCTTTGGCGGCAACGGGATTGGGGTCGGCAATTCTCTGGCCCCGGTTTCTCACGATCGTGCTTTGGGTCATCATGGTCGGTCTCTACTATCTCCTGGCGAAAGACGAAGAGCGCCGAATGCTCCACCAGTTTGGCGACCAGTATCGCCGGCACATGACGCGCACGGGCCTGTTCTTCCCTGGCGCGATCGAGCGTCTTGCCGACCGACTGCCGTGGCCGCGTTCCAGCAGCATCCGGCGAGCGCTCGGTTTTGTGCTCCTCACCGTGGTGATGATAGGGGGTGCGTTCGCGCTTCGCGCTTACACGATTGCCCGTCTTCCTCTGTGGTCAGAGGGACGCGTTACGGCTTTGGCGATCCTCCCCGGCGACATGATGATGCTTGAGCACCGCATGGGGGACATCCTCAAACTCCCGGATGTCGAGTCCAGGCTCGACCAAGTTTCCGGTCCGATCCTCGTGTACCTCATGCCCCAGCAATACGTGATGCAGGGGATGATCGCGGATACCGGTCCGCAGTGGCAACTTTACCAGCACCATCAGACGCTGGCGATGATTACGGATTGGATCTTTCACCCCTTCCGGCATCTTCAGGGCGGCCACATGATGATGCACCACGACATGGGAGGCGGACCCGGTGATGCCGCACTCCCCGGCGCGGTCGTCCGCCGACTCATTTTCCTGCGCATCGACTCTCCACAGTCCATCGGAAAGCCCGGGCCCCTATTCGGGATCAATGCTCGCCGTGTGCCATTGTTCTTCGCGGACGTGGACATTCACCATCTAACATTGCTCGAACTACATTCGCTCGGAGCGGGCACGGGATGGGGCCGCGTCCCCACGCCCATGTTCTGATATGAAGAATTTTCGGCGCACATCCATCGGAGTCGTCCATGCGCCCTGCACCGGCTTTCGGCTTATATGGGAGCGATGCTCGCGGTGCTTGCGCCATGCAGTCCTTGGCGAGGCCCGTCTTGGCGGCAGTTCTGGAAGAAGTAGGATGACGCCGAACAAAATCACTGGAGCGAACGCGGGGGGGCCACGTCGGTTGTCGATGCGGACGCACTGGGCCGCCAGCCTCGCTCAGTTCTGTCGTTAGACATCAAGATGACTAATCGCGCCGATCCTGAAAAACAAACGCCGCATGTGCCGTGGTGGAAGCTCCTACCCTTCGTAGAGCAGATATTTGTTGCAGTCCTTTTTGGCCTTTTGGCGCCGGGCGCGTGGGGTATCTATCTTCTATCTCGTGGGAGAATTTTGTCGGGGGTCGCAGTGTTGGCCATCTGGGCGATAGCATTCGGGTGGCTCGCCTTATTTTTGCATCGTCGCAACCTTGTTCGTTTGTGGATAAGCGTTCCATCTGCAGCGCTCGTTTTGATGACATGCGTCCTCGTGTTCTTCTTACCATGAGCGTATGCTTGATGCCTAACCGCCGGTTGCAGGTGCCGCGTAAGAAGTGTGGTAGCTCGCCCTAGTTTTATCAGGGCGAGGCTTTTCTGTGAGGCACTGAAAACTCATCCGGGCTGGCAGCTCTAATGCAATGGCGCGCAGAAGCCGCTGCCTGCGTCCGATGGGGCGGACTTGGCAGCGCTAGCAAGTTTGACATTCGTTTGCCACCAACGACTGGAAGCGGGCTATGACGTTCGCACCATCCAGGAACTGCTCGGCCACAAAGACGTCGGCACGACCATGATTTATCCGCCGTGGCGGACTGAATAAAGAAGGGCCTGGGGTGCGCAGCCCGGTCGATGGGCTGTAGGCCGGTTTATACAGTCCGTATAAACCGAAGCGGAGGATTGACAAATGATGAGAAATTTGTCGAGATGAGACAGCCAATACTCCGGACAAAAAGATGTGTCAGTTTCTTTTTGCAGAAAGAAACTGTCTGTGGTCGCCGTCTTATACAGACTGTAGAATCATTGTTATGACGCAAGGACTCTCGTCTTCCAAACATACGAGAGGAACTTACGGAAGGCCGCTACATCTGGTGATCTGAAGGAGGAGAAAAAATGACTGAAGCTGATCGCATCAAGTATCTACGCATTGCTCTCGTGGTCGTAGGGCTAATCTTTCTTTTCGGCATATGGCCGCTCACTATCCTCTGGCCGTCTGGCTGGTCTTGGCACTCAGGGGGTCGCTCGGACTATCTTGAGATGATCCTGGGCATCTACGCCACGCTCGGTGTATTTTTGATTATCGCCTCGCGTGATCCGATGGCACACAGAAGTCTAATCTGGTTCACTGTCTGGTCGAGTATCGTACACGGCGTAATTATGGCTATTCAGGCCGTCGCCAATCCGCAGCATATTGGGCATCTTTGGGGGGACGTATTGGCTTTGATTGTCGTCGGGGCCGTGTTGGCGGTTCTGACCCCGCGTCAGACTGCTGTAGCGCAATCGCGATCAGCGGCATAACCCCGCAGTGGAGCAGACCGCCGCAAGCGCACTTGCGGTTTCCCCGGTACGGCGTGCCTCGGCGGCTGCTCACCGCGGTCGTTAGCCCACACCATAAAGACCCTCCACTTGAAAGATATATAAAAACTTGTATAATTTAATGGTGACTATGAAGCCGCTGAATTTCGTGGGATCGAGCCTCGATGATCTCCTTATGACAGGCAGATTGGAGGGAACTCATGACTGAAACCGTTGCGAAGTCTTCTGGAAACGTATTCGTTGATCTCGGGTATTCTCCGGATGAAGCCGCAATTCTTCAGATGCGGGCTGATCTTATGGCGGATCTCCGGAAGCTCGTCAAGGCCAAGAGGCTTACTCAAGCTAAGGCTGCGGAACTCTTTGGCGTTAGCCAATCCAGGGTTTCAGACTTGATCAGAGGCAAATGGGAAAGGTTTAGCCTCGAAATGCTAATCACTCTTGCGACGAGAGCCGGCATGCGTGTGACTCTAAAAAAGGCGGCATAAAGAAGAGGTAACATCGCCATTCAGCGGATGAGTTACGCACGCCTCTGATCGCAGCGTTAGCCGTCGCCCGTGCGTCGAGTCATGAATACCCAAAGACGGCGAGGAAAGGTTCGAGATCGGACGAACCCACGTCGCCACGCCAGTTTTCATCCCTTGGGGCGGCCGGATTCCTCGGGCGTGAATGACTCCCCCGAAACGATTTCCGGGTTGATGTGATTCGCATACCGTGGGTTCAACACGCCGCGCAGGACCGAGTGCGCGATGAAGTAATTCCGCATATCAATGCGGGCCTCATCGACGTTTTCGATGAGGCGATGCGTGATGATCTGGCGCGAGCTGGAATCCAAGGTCGGAACGTGGGGGGCGCCTTGTTTTCTTGTCGGCAGCAAAGCGTTTCAACTGCACGCGTCGAGCCGCGGCGACGCGCTCGCGGATGACTGCGGAGCCTTCGGAAAGATTCGGGGATGAGAGTTCGCGATATTTCACTGCCGGCACGTCGATGTGAATGTCAATACGGTCGAGTAGAGGGCCGGAGGTTTTGGAGACATAGCGCTGAATCATCGGCGGCGTGCTGGTGCATTCGCGGTTCGGATCGTTGAAATCTCCGGACGGACAGGAGTTGCATCACCATTATGTGGGTGGAGGCTCAAGGCCAATAGACCGCTTCCTCCAACCTTGTCCATAGAAATCAAGACACGAGGAGATAATATCCATGGTTTCTCGCTGCACCGGGTATTCATATAAAAAGACGTCGCCACGCGGACCGGGTAAACGAACACACTATTCACATGCAGGAAGCGGACAGTCCCACACCAGAAGTGTGGCTCAATCCGCGAATAATCAGTTTTCTCTGGTGTCGGCCCCATAATGCGAGTGAACATTCGGTGTTAACCTTATAAAATGGAGCATCTGACATATTTTTGTGAAGCGAAGGGATTAGGCTATCGAATCGTTAGGCTTTGAGGAACGGGCCCTTTATACGTGCCTGGGGAGTAAGTCTCTGTAGTTGTGTTTAAAGTGAGCTGAACGCACAATATGTTCCCTCGTCACAGGGTAGAATCACATTTAT
>CAZIDA010000103.1:0-8965 GCA_964537865.1 uncultured Acidobacteriota bacterium | reverse complement strand
CCACTCACGATCGTTCCCACGGAGAGGCGATCCGCGTCCGAAAGGAGCCTCCCAAGAACGGCTTCATGCATTCTCCGGTGTTGGTGTTGAATGCCACTTACGAACCGATCAATATCTGCGCGGCGCGACGCGCGTTGGTCTTGGTGTTGAAGGGCGTCGCCCGAGCCGAGGAAGAACATCCCCGCTTCATCAAATCACCGTCGCTCAGCATTCCCGTGCCTTCCGTGATCCGGCTTCTCGAATTCCGGCACATTCCGCACCAGTCCCGAGCGCTCTCGCGCAAAAACATTTTGATGCGGGACCGGAACACGTGCCAGTATTGCGGGACCGTTTTTGCGCCCAGTGAATTGACGCTCGATCACGTGGTTCCGCGATCGCTCGGCGGCCAATCCACGTGGGAGAATCTGGTGGCCTGCTGCAAAGGCTGCAATCACAAAAAAGGAAACAGCACTCTTCCGGAAAGCAATCTGCATCTGATCCGGGAACCGCGCTCGTTCAGCCTGCACACCAGTCGCCAACTGATGCGCATGATCGGACACTCCGACGAGCAATGGCGAAAGTATCTTTTCTACTGACGGCTCGTCCAATCCATAAGCCCCACGTACTCCACGCGGATTCCCTCAATCCTATGGATTTCCCATCCCATGAAAACGTGGAACAGGAACAGAAGTGCATTGAGAACGCCTCCTACAATCAGCAGCTTCTTATTCATCGGACGCTTCCTCCTTGGTGATGGATGAAAGTCCCATGCGGCTTCCTCCTCCTCTTGGCGGGTAATGCCTCCGGCAGCGAACAGATCGTCGGACACCAAAAACGGATCCGCTTGTGAGACAGGCAAAATGAATCAGGGTGCTTGAGAAAAGAGGGCGGGGCGCCGGGCGGCGCCCCAGAAAGTTTGAGTTTATTTGGTGGAAGGGGTCGACTGCCCGGCTGACTCCAGGACTCGCTTGGCCAGGTAGTTCACCACTTTGGTTTCGTCGCGCGCGTCTTCAGCGAAAGCCGCGTTCAACAAGCGGTCCTTCTGATTGATCAAGTCGTTGCGAATCGTGTTTTGGACCCGCGGATCAGACAAGTCGTACTGTTTGCCCGTCTCAATCTCAAACAACTTGATGATGTAATAGCCTTCCTTGGTCTTGATCAAATCGGAAGTTTCGCCCACTTTCAAACCGGTAACGGCCGCCCGGATGGCGGGATCGCCCTTCGCCAGATCCACATTGGAGACGAATGCAATCTGCCCGCCCGGAGAGTCTTGAGTGGCGTCATCCGTTTGCTGCTGCGCCACGGTGGAAAAATCTTCGCCGGAGCGAATGCGGTTCAACACGGCCTGCGCCCGCGCCTTCAGTTGCGCGTCATCGGGGGCGTTGGCGATCAAGATATGGCCGATGCGAACGCCCGGAGGAAACTTGAATTTATCCTTGTGCTTTTGGAAGTAATCCGCGATTTGAGCGTCGGTGATTGAAATCTTGGCGGTAATTTCCTTGTTGAAGAGTTTTTCTTTGGTGATCGATTTCCGGAGCTCATTCTTTAACTCGTCGAGTGTGTACCCCTGGTCTTTGAGAGATTTTTGGAATTCCTCTTCCGTCATCTTGCTCTTCATTTCGGTCAGACGGTTTTCGACTTCGGTGTCGGTCGCGTTCAAACCCAACTTGGCGGCGCGCTGCAACAAGATTTCATCGTTGATCAACCCATTCAAGATTTGCAGTTTCAAAAAATTCAATTCATCCGCGGAATATTGCGCCGCCTGCCCCTTGATGTTGCGCTGCAGGACGCGATCCACCTGCGCCTCCATTATTTCTTTGCCGTTCACCGTCGCCAGCACCCCTTGCCCGGGAGCGCCTTTGCGGGAACAGCCCACCGCCAAGAAAAGAGTTAACCCTACAAGACAAAAGCCGACGAGCCATTTTGTGCGATTCACGCTCATCTCCTTCATTTTCTCGAGGCCGCTCTGTCACAACATCCGGCCACCGAGGAGCAAAATAGCCGCGCGATGTTACCATGCGGCCTAGGTTTCATAAAGCGACTTTTTGGAGTGACCACGCCAAAGATCGAGCACTGAAATCGATTATCGCTTTTCACCGGCCAAAGAAGCTGCGGGCGCTTGGGGCGCTCACTCCAATCGCTCAAAAGCCTCCTTCCGTTCCCTCCGAAGAAGCCAAGTGCAACACCGAACCGGAGGACATTTCTAACGAGTTCACGAGGGTGACGTTCTAAACAGCGTCGACAGAAGTATCACTTTCCGGTTGTCAATCGCCGCTTGGGTCGCTATAATATCAGGCTTTTGATGCGATCGAAGGAGAGCAGTATGGCAATGGCATGCGAGATTTGCGGAAAGAAACCGGTTTCGGGACATCGGATTAGTCACGCTCACAACTTGACGAAGCGTCGATGGCTGCCCAACCTGCATCGAGTTCACGCCATCGTGAACGGCACCCGCGCGACGATCCGCGTTTGCACCCGCTGCATTCGTTCTAACCGCGTTGTGAAGGCCGCCTGAACGTCCCCTTCACTTCTCACTCAATTTCAGTTCTCATCCTTTTCAAGCGGCAAGAAGTGAGCCTTGCTGAGGCAAGGCCCGCTTTTCTCTTGCCGAATTTTCACCCCACACATTCGACGTCAGGTCGCGCATCGATGGCGCCTACACCAACGCAATGACATCAATTTCCACGCGGACATCTTTGGGCAGCCGAGCCACTTCCACCGTGGATCGCGCGGGAGCGCTTTCTTTGAAGAACCGCCCGTACACTTCATTCATTTTTCCAAACTCATTCATGTCCTTGAGGAAGACCGTGGTCTTGACGGCCTTGCTCAGTCCGCTGCCCGCCGCGGCGAGAACCCCCTCCAAGTTTTTCAACACCCGTTCCGTTTGAACGGCGATGTCTCCTTCCACCAGTTGCTGTGTCTGCGGATCGAGCGCCACTTGTCCCGAACAAAAGATGAAGCCGTTGGCCCGGATCGCCTGCGAGTACGGGCCGATCGCTTGCGGGGCATGGGCCGTGCGGATGACTTCTTTCATGATGATGTTCACTCCTTGTGAGATGAATTAGGAATCGTACGAAGAATGTCTCTTGCGTCGATGGCGTTAATTGGCGCGGGTCGAAAGAGGCGCGTGGGGGCGCAGAACGCGTTCCACGTCGAAGACGCGGTCGATCTTTTTTAACGCCCCAATCAGCCGTTCCAGTTGCCGCTTGTCGCTGATGTCCAAAGTGACATCGATGGTTGCGTTCTGATCCGGATACGTTTTGGCTTCGATGTTCCGGATGTTGGACCGCGTGTCGGAGATGACGGAGGCGACCTCGGCGAGCAGCCCCTGACGATCCTCGCCATGAATCGCCAACCGCACCGTGTAAGCCTCCTCGGCCGTGCCTCGCCACTCCACATCAATCTTGCGTTCGGAGTCGTAAATTAAATTCTGGACGTTGGGACAATTCTTGGCGTGTACCGCGATGCCCTTCCCTCGCGTGATGTAGCCGACAATCTCTTCTCCCCGGATGGGATTGCAGCAACGCGCGCGATAAACCAACAGTCCGTCGACGCCCTTCACTTCGATGGAATCGGAGCTGGCGATGCCGAAGACCTTCTTGACGACCGAAGTGAGCTTCGAATCTTTGGCCGTGGCGGACTCGTCCAGAACCTGATCGGGCAGCAATTTTGCCAGCAGATTTCGCGACGAGATTTTTCCGAATCCCATGCCGGCGTAAAGCTCTTCCACGGAATGGCAGCCGTATTCCGCGGCAATGGAGCCGATGTCAATCTCGTCCAAAGTCTTTTTCAAGTTGACGCGGAAATTCCGCGCCTCTTTTTCCAACAGCCGGCGTCCCACTTCCACCGCTCGCTCTCGCTGTTGCACGTTCAGCCAATGGCGAATCTTGTTGCGGGCTTTCGAGGTCCTCACCCATGAAAGCCAGTCGCGGCTGGGCATGTGACCCGATTGTGTGACGATCTCCACGATGTCGCCGTTGCGCAGCTTGTACCGCAGCGGCACAATGCGTCCGTTGACCTTCGATTGCACGCATTGATTCCCCACGTCGGTGTGAATGGCGTAAGCAAAATCGATGGGCGTGGCCTCGCGAGGCAGAATCACAACGCGCCCCTTGGGCGTGAACGTGTAAACTTCCTCCGGATAGAGATCGATCTTCAGCGTCGATAGAAACTCTCCGGGGTCCCGCATATCCTGCTGCCACTCCACCAACTGCCGAAGCCAGTTGACGCGCGAGTCCTCGGTCTCATCGACGGGACGCCCTTCCTTGTATTTCCAATGCGCCGCAATACCTTCTTCGGCGATCCGGTGCATGTCCTGCGTCCGAATCTGCACTTCAAAGGCTTGACCCATGGGACTGATCACCGACGTGTGCAAGGACTGATAGAGATTGGGGCGAGGCATGGCGATGTAGTCTTTGATCCGGCCGGGAACCGGCCGCCAGGTGTTGTGAATGATGCCGAGGGCCGCGTAGCAATTGCGAATGTTGTCGGTGATGATGCGAACCGCGAGCAAGTCGTAGACCTGGTCCAGCGTGATGCGCTGCCGCCGCATTTTTTGGTAGATGCTGAAGATGCGCTTAATCCGACCCTGCAACTGAACCGGAATCTCGTTCTCCTTCATTTGGGCGGCGATGACGGACTGCACCTCCGTCAGAAACGCTTCGTTGAGCTTGCGTTTCTTCTCCACCTGCTCCTTCAAATCCGAGTAAATGGCCGGCTCCAAGAAATCGAAGGCCAAGTCTTCCAGCTCGCCGCGGATTTTCCCCATGCCCAGCCGATGCGCGATGGGCCCGTAGATTTCCATCGTCTCGCGCGCAATGCGTTGCTGCTTTTCCGGTGAAAGGTAGCTGAGCGTGCGCATGTTGTGAAGGCGGTCCGCCAGTTTTACGAGAATGACGCGGATGTCATCGACCATCGCCAACATCATCTTTCGGAAGTTCTCCGCCTGGCGCTCTTCCACGGAAGCGGTTTCAATCTTTCCGATCTTGGTGACTCCATCCACGATGTGGGCGATTTCGGGTCCAAATTTTTCTTCGATCGCTTTGAGCGGAGTGGAGGTGTCTTCGACGATGTCATGCAGCAACCCGACGCAAATGCTCTTGGGGTCGAGTTTCATTTCCGCGAGGATTGACGCCACCGCCAGCGGATGCGAGAGGTACGGATCGCCGGAGGAGCGCCGCTGTCCGCGATGCCGCGACGCCGCAAACTCGTAGGCCCTCTCGATCACCGCCAAGTCGTCGTTGGGTCGGTACTCGCGAACTCGCGCCAGAATGTCCTCGACCTTCCGCATATCGAAATTATACGTGGTTTATCTTTCCCCGGCCATTCTCTTTCGTGAAGCGCGCGCCGATCGGGGAACGGCGGCGGGCCGCCCTCATAAAAAAATAGCCCTGACCCTCGCCTTGAGGATCAGGGCCTCCAAATTCTCTTAGGCCGGACCGATTATTGCGTCGTCACTTGTCCGGGGGCGACCTGTTGTTCTTTCTTAAATTTGATGTCCTTCGCTTTCTGGAACCATTTGTCCGCTTCGTTCAGATCGGCTTGACGGGCGCTGGGATCGCTCTCCGTGTCGGCCTTCTGGCGATACAGCAGGTTCAGATAAGCCATGGCGTCGTCGTATTCGGGATTCAACTGAATGGCCTTGGTCAAGGCCGCCAATCCGTCGTCGATGATGGGATTGAATTGCTCCGCGAAGGCGTCGCGATCTTTGGGCGGCAGCGGATCTTTGGCAGGCAGATTGTTCAGCTTGTTGATGCGCCAGTCCTGGTTGGTCTTGTACGATAAGGTCCAATCAACCACGCCGATGGAGTAATACGGCTCCGGATTGTTGGGCTCGAGATCCGTTCTCTTCTTGTACCACTTTTTGGCCTCTTCAAAATTGCCCATGTTGAAATAGATCGAGGCAATGCCGGCAACGCTGCTGGTGTTGTTCGGATCTGAATTCAGCACGTCTTGATAAGCCTTGATGGCCTCTTCGCCGGTCTTCTTATTCTCGTCCGACTCCACGCCCGGAACATACTGGGTGGCATACGCCGTGGCGAGATAAAGTCTCGCGTTGGTAAGACTGGGATCCAAGGCCACCGCTTCCTTAAAGTAGTCCACCGCCACTTGATATCTCTGATCGCGGTAAGCGCGGACTCCCTTATTCAATCGATCTCGTGCTCTTAACTGGTTACACGCGGTGGAGCCCAGGAACAACGCGACGATGGCGAGTAATAGTGCAGTGTTTTTCCAGTTTCGAGGATTCATCCGACTCCCTCCAAATAATTCGACATTTATGCGTCAACAGGGACGCTACCCCAGAGTGCTTCACTAGACGGAAGGACCCAACGAAGCGGCGAGAAGCAACAAGAGGCTGCTGCCTGTTGACTACTGACCCATCTGGATCTTCTCAGTAATCATGCCGATCTTGTCGACACCGGCTCCTTTAGCGATGTCGATCACGTGGATCACCTGATCGAACAACGTGGAATCATCGGCCTTCACGAACATCACCCGCTCGCTTCGAGTCTTGAAGATGTCGGTCAGCCTGGGTCCCAACTGATCCCAAGTGGTCGGCTCCTGGTTGATCTTCAAGGAACCGTCTTTGTCGATGACGACCACCACCGTGCGATTGTCGGCCGCCTGTTCCTTTTGATCCTGATTCTTCGGCGGCTGAGGCACCAGGGCGTCCAATCCCTTGGGAATGATCGGTGTGATCACGAGAAAAATGATGATCAAAACGAGCAGGATGTCGATCATCGGCGTCATGTTGATGTCCGACTTCGGACCTCCGCTCGAACCAACTCCCATAGCCATGGGTGTAACCTCCAGCCAAAAAATTGTCTTCGACGCGCCCAACGCTTGATGCGGCGTGCCGCTCCTGCGGCCATCCCTTTTCGTCTCCCGCTGAAGCCGCAGGACTGATGCGACGGGCTTTCTTTCACCGGCCCGTCAGCGCCGACGTCTTCTCGGGGCCGCTTCTCACGGAAGACCCGTCCTCGGAGGGGGCCGTCTCGCCGGCGCCGGCGTTTGTTCCCATCGGCCGGAAACGAGGACCCTTCTCCCAAGGGAAGGCTTCCTACTGTCCGCCGCCCCCACCGCCGCTCGGGCTCGCACCCCTCTTGGGTTCTACCTTTTCCGTAATCAAACCCAACCCGTCAACACCATCGGAACGGACTTCATCGATGACCGCCGCCACGTCGCCGTACTTGGCGCGCCGATCCGCTTTCACGTAGACCGTTTTGTCGCCGGTCTTGCGTTCCAGCAAATCGCGCACTTTGTCGGCAATCTGATCCTTCTTGATCTCGTCGGCGCCCATGAAATAACGCCCGTCGCGATTGACCGCGATCATGATGGCATCGTCCTTGTCGCTTTCTTTCATCTCGCGCGGATTCTGGGCCTTCGCCAGATCCACCGACACGCCTTTCTGCAACATGGGCGTGACCACCATGAAGATGATCAACAGCACCAACATGATGTCGACCATTGGAGTGACGTTGATGTCGCTCTTGACACCACTCGGTTTCCTTTTTTCATTTTCCTCAAAGGACATGGTCCATACCCTTTCAAAATAGACTCTTCGGCCCAGCGGCCCAAGAGAGCACAGCGCCATCCGCGAGGATTATCGCTTGCCGCCCCGGCGCTTCAAGAAGAAGTCCACCAGCTCGGAAGACGAATTATCCATTTCCACGGCAAACGCTTCCACTTTCCCGGTGAAGTAGTTGAAGGCCATGACCGCGGGGATCGCCACGAGCAATCCGAAAGCGGTGGTCACGAGGGCTTCCGAAATACCGCCGGCCACAGCCGACAGACCCGTCGCCTTCTCGGTGGAAATTCCCTTGAACGCGTTGATGATGCCGACGACCGTTCCGAACAGTCCCACGAAAGGAGAGACGGAGCCGATGGTGGCCAAGCCGGACAGACCGCGCTTCAGTTCCGCGTTCACGATGGCGGCGGAGCGCTGCAGCGCGCGCTTGGAGGCATCAATCTCTTCGCCCGGAATCTCTGAGCTGGCTTGATGGGCTTCGAATTCCTGTAACCCCGTGATGAGCACCTTGGCCAGGTGGCTCTTCTTATTCTGTTCGCACACGCTGATGGCTTCTTCGATCTTGCCTTCCTTCAGGCAGCCGGCCACGGCAGGCGCAAATTCCCGCGACTGCTTGCGGGCGGACGAATAAGTGAACCAACGGTCAATCATCACTCCAATCGACCACGCCGACATGATGAACAGAATGACGACCACCACCTTGGCCGGAACGCCCATCTGCTTCCACATGCTGACCAGGTCGAATCCGACTTCCCCTTGCATTAGCGTGAGCGCTAACAGATTGAGTTTGGAGACGACGAAAAACATAAGTTAACCTTTCCTCCTAAGAGATTTGGAATCAAATTTCCGTTTGGCGCTGAGGCCGGGAATTCCTCAATGCCCAAACACCCGGTCCTCAGCACAGACTCATTTCTAGCCGCCGGTCAAAGAGAAGTTCACCGTAATCGTCGTGATGACTTCGACCGGTTCGCCGTTCAACAACGTCGGCTTATACCGCCATTGCTTCACCGCATCAATAGCGGATTGGATCAGCAAAGGATGACCCGAAAGAACTGACAGGTTCTCGATGGTCCCCTGTTTTGAAATCACGGCTTCCAGGACCACCGTTCCTTGGATGCGGGCTGCCTTCGCCAAGGGCGGATAAATGGGCTTCGGATTACTGATCAAATTCGCCTGTTGAACCATGCCGCCCACGCGGATGCGCTGCACCGGCTTCGGCGCTTCGATCTTCGGCGGAGGCGGAGGCGGAGCGCCTTTGGAAATAATTCCGCCCAGGACTCCACCGATTTGCCCGCCCGGAACTCCTCCTTCCACGCCACCGATGACTCCGCCCACAGACGGAGGCGGCGGCGCGTCTTCCACAATCTTGGCAATCTGTTTAGGGATTTCCTTCGGGGTCATGAGCTGCCCATTCTCAAGCTGCGACGCAATCTTCTGCACCTTCACCAAGGTGGCAGC